>JAZGEZ010000055.1:0-3584 GCA_036479055.1 Methylophilaceae bacterium
GGGGAGTCTCCAGTCATTGTGATTTATCAAGATGATGCTGTATTAGATGGTATGGATGCTTGGAATAAAGGGACGCATAGCCGCAGTGGGTTGATTGATAAAGTGAAAGCATCTACGACAGATGAGGTTGCTGGCACTGCACAAATGATTGCATTTCTTGAACAGTACGTCCCAGTAGGTAAGTCGCCAATGTGCGGCAACTCGATTTGTCAGGACCGTCGATTTATGGCGCGCTACATGCCAGATTTAGAAGCTTTTTTTCATTATAGAAATTTAGATGTCAGTGTGTTTAAAGAATTAGCAAGACGCTGGAAGCCGGAAATTCACTCTGGGTTCAAAAAGTCTGGCAAACATGAGGCGTTAGCGGATGTTTACGAATCTATAGAAGAACTAAAATATTACAGGGAACATTTTATTGCTGAATAACAATGCCAGCATTAATGTGTAGAAAAAAAATGAGGCGGCATTTAAATATAAATGTCGCCTCGAGGGAGGAGATTTTAGCTTTGGAGAAGCTTGATTAATAATAAGCATATAGCATGCCAGATTTATATTAGATGGGTATATAGTTAACAGTTTCAGCATGGAACCTTGCTAAACATAGTGCAGACGGCAGTATTTAATTTTTCAAAAAATTGTTTTTAATCATATATTGAGTATGCTTATTAATGAATGTCGACCAAAAGTGGTGATTATGTGACATTATTTTTCACTTAGCCAACAAATCGTGATTATTGATGCGTTTGTGCGAGTAGATAGATATTCTAAATTTAGGGGTAAAGGAATAGCATGGTAATTGGACAATGGTTGGCTGTAGGGGCAGGTGCTGCTTTAGGGGCTTGGGCAAGGTGGGGGCTAGGTATTGCATTAAATGCCAGCATCGTACCTTTGGGCACTCTGATTGTTAACTTGCTCGGTGGTTTTTTGATGGGCTTGGCACTCGCATTTTTTGTAACAACGCCATCGCACAATGAATTAAGATTATTTGTTATGACAGGTTTTCTGGGCGGGCTAACGACATTTTCTGCTTTTTCAGCAGAGGCGGTGACTTTATTACACAAACAGGAATATGTTTGGGCATTTGTACATATTTTAGGCCATGTATTAGGATCTTTGATTATGGTCGCACTGGGGTTTTGGCTTGTAGTCTCACTAAAAAACTAATGGATATTAACAGTAAAAAAGCCCGACATGTCGGGCTTTTTTACTGTTAATTATCAAACTATAAAATGTGAAGCTACCAAATTAACATTACTTTTGTGTTTCAACCATCACGAGTGATGTGTCCGCTTTTTCCGCCCTCTCATTTTTTTTCCAGTTAGCAGTTTTACGTGGTGCTTTTGGCTTTTTTGCTTTCGCAGTAGGGGCTGCTTTTTTAACACTCGCGTTGGTTTCAACTAGCTGTAAATCACTAGCAGGCAAATCAACTGCTTTATCTGCTTTTGGTTTACGTGCTGCTGTTGGCTTCTTAGCTACTTTTTTTTCAACAGCGGGCTTGGCAGGCTTAGCTTCAGCACTAGCCTTCGTTTCAATAGGCTTAATAGCTTCAGTAGCTTGCTTGGGCTTTGCTTGTCTACGGGTTTTTGGGGCCTCTTTAGCCCCAGTCGTTTCTTTGGTAGCACCAGACTTAGGTGTTGCTTTTGCGCTAGTATCCTTTGCAATGCTTTCTTTAGCTATCGGGGCTTTTGACACAGGGGCTGCCTTAGCTTCAGTTGGTGCAGAAGGGGACTGTTTGACTTCTTTACTTTCAACTGCTGTGTTTTGCATTTCATCACGAGGCCTGCGATCGCGTCTACCACCACGTCCGCGTCTATTACGTGTCTGACCGTTAGGTTTGTTTTGCGTATTTGCAGCAGCATCGGTTGGCGCATTATCACGTGTTTTT
Organism: Methylophilaceae bacterium; assembly: GCA_036479055.1. GTDB lineage: Bacteria > Pseudomonadota > Gammaproteobacteria > Burkholderiales > Methylophilaceae. The sequence goes on from JAZGEZ010000055.1 coordinate 1,886, forward strand.
TGTTTATTTTGTGGGTTAGTGGCGCGTTCTTGTTTGTTGTCAGTACGGGCTTGTTGTGGTCTGTTCCTGTTGCGATTGCGGTTGCGATTCTGGTTATTATCTCTATTCGGGCTTGGTTTTTCTGTTGCCGTTTCCGTCGGTTTAACTTCCCCCTCGTTACCTAGCCATTTTTTAATGCGTCCTAAGAATGACGTTTTAGCAGGGGCATTGCTAGCCGGTTGATGCGTAGAGATTGGGGCAGGCGTTGATGATGTTACCCCTTTTACAATGGCTTCAGGTGCTACTGGTTTGGCCTCTTCAGATAAGCTACGAACATAGGCACTTTCGTCTGGAATTTCCACCATGTTATAGCTTGCACGTGATGCGTCATCGCTCATCTCATCTTGCTTGATGCGAACAATATTGTAATTGGGTGTTTCCATGTGGATGTTTGGAATTAATACAACTTCAACACCCATTAGTTGTTCAATTTTATGGATGTCTGCTCGTTTTTCATTTAGCAGGAATGTTGCGGCATCGACTGGCAGCTGTACCTGAATCACTGCACTGTTGTCTTTCATTGCTTCCTCTTGTGTAATGCGCAAAATATGCAAAGCAGTAGATTCAATGCCACGTATATGACCGGTGCCATGGCAGCGAGGACAAGCGCCATGGTTACCTTCACCTAGGCTAGGGCGTAAACGTTGACGTGATAGTTCTAGTAACCCGAAGCGTGAAATTTTACTTGTTTGTATCCGTGCACGATCAGCGTGTAATTCATCACGAATACGGTTTTCCACCTCGCGCTGATTGCGTTGTTTTTCCATATCGATAAAATCAATTACTACTAAACCACCAAGATCACGAAGCCTTAGTTGACGAGCCACTTCTTCTGCTGCTTCAAGGTTGGTATTTAGTGCGGTTTGTTCAATATCGGCTCCTCTAATTGAGCGGCCAGAATTAACATCGATAGAAACGAGTGCTTCAGTATGATCAATAACGATGGCACCACCAGAAGGCAAGTGCACTTCACGTGAAAAAGCGGTTTCAATTTGATGTTCAATTTGGAAGCGAGAGAAGAGGGGGGTTTCATCCTCATATAATTTTACGCGTGATACATTTGCAGGCATAACATGGTTCATAAACTGTATTGCTTGTTCATGGACATCAACCGTGTCAATCAGAATCTCACCAATGTCAGCACTGAAGTAATCGCGGATAGCGCGGATAACTAAGCTACCTTCTTGGTAAATTAAGAAAGCACCTTTTTGAATGGTAGAGGCATCCTCAACGGCTGTCCAAAGTTGCAACAGGTAATCTAAATCCCATTGTAGCTCTTCAGCATTACGGCCTATGCCAGCAGTGCGCGCGATAATGCTCATACCTTTAGGCAGTGCTAATTGCGCGATGGTGTCACGCAGTTCATCGCGCTCTTCACCTTCTACTCGACGAGAAACACCACCACCACGTGGGTTATTCGGCATTAATACTAGGTAACGACCAGCAAGTGAGATGTAAGTTGTTAAGGCGGCGCCTTTGCTGCCTCTTTCATCTTTATCTACCTGGACAATTAGCTCTTGACCTTCTTTAATGACGTCTTGAATGCGCGTTTTTCCGCCAGCTTCAGGCTTCTTAGTAAAGTGAGCCCGCGAAATTTCTTTAAAGGGTAAAAAGCCATGACGCTCTTGGCCGTAGTCGACAAAAGCGGCTTCTAAAGAGG
>JAZGEZ010000056.1:0-24544 GCA_036479055.1 Methylophilaceae bacterium
CATCAGGCATATCAGTTAGCTGGTACTGTGTAATTTTTTTACTATTGTCGAAAATAGCCTCGGTAATTTTTTCAGGGGCAGGGCCGCCGTTATCCGTATTATATTTAATACCAAAATCTTCATCTGGCCCTGCAGGGTTATGGCTAGCAGAGAGAATAATACCGCCAAAAGTTTTGTATTTCCGAATGACGTGTGAAGCAGCTGGGGTAGAGAGTATGCCGCCCCGCCCTACAATGACTTTTTCAAACCCATTTGCCGCAGCCATTTTTATAATCGTTTGAATGGCAACACGATTATAAAAGCGACCATCACCACCTAGTGCAAGCGTCGCATTTTTAGGCATCGCTAATGTATCAAAAATGCTTTGTACGAAGTTCTCCAAATAGTTTGTTTGCTGAAAAACTTTTACCTTTTTACGTAAGCCAGATGTGCCTGGCTTTTGATCTAAGAATGGCGTACTAGTCACTAAACTTGTTTGCATGGTGCATTCACTTTATTAATAATTGACCGTCTTATTTACTTGCTGGGTTTTACGTCCCAAATCTGTTCAGCATATTCCGCTATTGTCCGATCACTAGAGAACTTGCCCATGTTCGCCACATTTAAAATTGCGCGACGGGACCATTCTTCTTGATTATGGTACAGCTCGCCAACTTCATCTTGTTTTGCTATGTAGCTTTCGTAATCAGCTAATAGTAAATAATGGTCGCCATTATTAAGCAAGTTATCAACAATAGCCTGGTAACGGTTCGGCTCTTCAATAGAGAAATAACCTGAGGAAATCATATCTAAAACCTCTTTAAGCTCAGCGTTTTGATTATAGTAATCTCTTGGATTGTATTGCCCACTTTTCATCTCAGCAACTTCTTCTACCGTTAAACCGAAGATGAAAATATTATCTTCGCCAACCTCTTCCATAATCTCCACATTGGCGCCATCTAGCGTACCGATGGTTAACGCGCCATTGAGTGCCATTTTCATATTACCTGTGCCACTAGCTTCCGTGCCTGCGGTTGAAATTTGCTCCGATAAATCACTGCCAGGAAACAACACTTCAGCAGCAGAAACTTCATAGTTCGGGTAATACACCACTTTAAGCTTATCACCTACCTTAACATCGTTATTCACCACCTCTGCAACATCATTAATCAAACGAATAATAAGCTTCGCCAACCAATAGCCAGGCGCCGCTTTACCTGCAAATATAATAGAGCGTGGCGTTACATTTTCAAGCTGGCCTTTACGGATACGGTTATACAAGGTGATGATATGTAATACATTTAACAACTGTCTCTTATATTCGTGAATCCGCTTAATTTGCACATCAAAAAGCGAGTTTGGGTTCAACTTCACCCCCGTTAAGTCTTCAATTCTATTGGCTAACTGCGCCTTATTATCATGCTTCACTGCCCTAAACGCTTTGCGGAAGTCCTTATCATCTGCCAGCGGCGTAATGTTAACTAAATCATTTAGGTCTTTTTTGAAAGAAGTCCCAATCGCTTTAGCAATCAACGCTGACAAAGCAGGATTTGCCTGATTTAACCAACGACGTGGCGTAATGCCATTGGTCATATTGGTCAATTTACCGGGGTAAATCTTATGGAAATCTGCGAATAAGGTTGTTTTCAACAATTCACTATGTAGCGCTGCCACCCCGTTAACGGTGTGACTACCAACCACAGCCAAATGCGCCATCCTCACATTGCGACCTTGTGACTCATCAATAATTGAAACTCTATTTAACAAATCAGCATCACCTGGGAAATGATGATTAACCATCTGCATAAACTCATGATTAATTTGGTAAATAATTTCTAAATGACGTGGCAATAAGTTGCCAAACAATTCTACTGACCACGTTTCCAACGCTTCTGGCATCAATGTGTGGTTAGTATAGGCAAACACTTTGGTACTAAGCTTCCATGCAAAATCCCAACGTAAGTGATGCACATCGACTAGTTGATACATCATTTCTGCAACACCAATTGCCGGATGCGTATCATTCAACTGGATCGCTATTTTTTTAGGCAGCTCTTCCCAGTCGGCGTTTGATTTCACATCACGTGTACTTAAAAAACGTCGTAGAATATCTTGTAAAGAAGCCGACACAAAGAAGTACTGTTGTTTTAGTCTTAGCTGACGACCATTGGCAGAGCTGTCATTCGGATATAACACCTTCGAAATACTTTCAGTGTCATTGCGTCCCTCAACGGCTTTTTCATAATTACCTTCATTAAAATGACGCAAATCGAACTCATTTGCCGCCTTAGCTGACCATAGTCTAAGCGTATTCACCGTTTCTGTACCAAAGCCAGGCACAGGCATATCGTAAGGCATTGCAACAACCAGTTCTTCATCTATCCACAGACTTTTAGTCCCCACACCATCGTCCGCAGGAACTGCTACCGTTTTACCGTAAAACTTGATGACATATGACGCTTCAGGACGCTGAAACTCCCAAATATTACCAAAGCTTAACCAATTGTCTGGGTTTTCCACTTGCTCCCCATTTTCAATAGACTGTTTAAACATGCCGTATTCATACCGGATGCCATAGCCCATGGCAGGTAAATCCATTGTCGCCATCGAATCCAAGAAACAAGCTGCTAAACGGCCAAGGCCGCCATTACCTAATGCCGCATCATGCTCTTTCTCCTTAACCTCTTCCAAGTCATGTCCCAATGCATTCAAGCTTTCATCTAGCTCGCCTTCAATACCCACATTAAGCGCAGCATTACTAAGCATACGCCCAATCAAAAACTCTAGTGAGAGATAATAAATACGCTTGGGATCTTGCTCAGAATACGCTTTTGATGTTTTTATCCAACGTGCTGCAATATGGTCGCGCACTGTGTAAGCGGCGGCTTTATACCAATCTCTCTCTGTAGAGACCTCATCGGTTTTAAAACACGAAAAAGCCAAATGGTTTTGTATTGCCTGCTTAATAGGTGTGAGTTGAGGTAATGTTAAGTTTGGTTTAGTTTTCTGGTTCATTTGTTTTATATACTTTCAAAATTATTTCTATGATTGTTTAATGCTTCAAAGTAGTGCTAACCACCATTTGTGATGGTTTAGCTGCTAAGAAAGCAATAATTCTTGATATAGCCGTAAGTATGCCTGCGCTCTAGAGCGCCAGCTTAAATCAAGCTGCATCCCATTGCGTTGGATATTCCGCCATACAGGTTTTTTATGCCAAGTTGCAATAGCCCGTGTTACCCCAGCTAACATAGCCGTTGTCGATACTTCCTCGATTACAAACCCGGTAGCGGTCTTCTGCTTAAGTGTCGCCTCGTTGGTATCGACCACAGAATCGGCTAAGCCACCTGTCGGCGAAACAATAGGCGGTGTGCCATAAGCCATGCCATACATTTGATTAAGCCCACAGGGCTCAAAGCGAGAAGGCATCACAAACATATCTGTCCCAGCCATAATGTTATGTGATAACGACTCATTATAATCAATGGTAACGCTGACCTGTGTAGGATACTGCTTAGCCAAGGTTGCAAACTGTGCCTCAATCACACTATCCCCACTACCTAATATTGCAAACTGACCACCTTGCGCCACCACTTGCGGGATAATCGCTGGTAGTAAATCCAGCCCTTTTTGGTGAGTAAACCGACTAACAACGCCCAACAAAGGCAAATCACCGTCATCGTTCAGGTTTAGCTGCTGTTGCAAGTGCTTTTTAACTACTTTTTTTCCCGCTATGCGACTGGCGGTATAGTTCTTGGGTAAATGTTCATCGACAGCCGGGTTCCAATCTAACGTATCAATCCCATTCAAAATGCCGACAAGGTCATGCTGGCGCGTCTGCAATAAACCTTCCAGCCCAAAACCAAACGCTGGCGTTTGAATTTCATCTGCATAGGTAGGGCTAACCGTACTCAACTTATCTGCATAAAAAAGCCCCGCCTTTAAGAAGGAAATTTGCTCATGGTATTCCAACCCATTGACATTAAAGTGGCTGATTGGTAGCTCTAAGGTGCTTAAATAACTTGCGTCAAAACAGCCTTGAAAGGCTAAATTATGGATACTGAAAATAGATTTTGCCGTTGAATGATCAACCAGCTTCATATAGGCAGGCACTAAGCCTGTTTGCCAATCGTTGCAGTGCACCAGTGTTGGTCGCCAAGCTTTATAAGGTGTTGCCTCACTACACAACAAGCTAGCCACGCGTGACAACACACCAAAACGCAAAGCATTGTCTGACCAATCTTCACCCTCTTCATCATTATAAGGGCCGCCTGGGCGCTCATACAAAAAAGTGTTCTGAATAGCAATGACATCAACCGCATCTTGTTTATTTTGGCTTTGAGGCATTTTGCCCATGATTAAAGTACACACTTGACCCAGCACCTCAATCGTTGCAATTTCTTTTGGTGACTCAATTTTATCTAACACCACGGTGTAACCTGGCAGTAAAATTTTAACGTCACCTTGAAATGCCTTTAAGTTTTTAAGTGCCTTGGGCAGCGCGCTGCTCACATCGGCCAAACCGCCAGTTTTAATCAGTGGATACGCTTCAGAAGTGACAAATAAAACTTGCATAAATTAAACTCAAAATTAGGAATGAAATATTTCAAGCCCTCAAATGAGCACTTGAAATTAAATACGTCAATTAAATGCGTAAATTAAACACGCAGATTAAAATCTACCACTAGCCATCAATTTAAGACAGCTGCAACACGATACCAGCCAATGGCGGTACAACCATCGATATTGATTGTGGATAGTTCATCCACGCAACATCTTCTGAATGCAAGCCAAAAACATTACCTTGGTTACTCCCACCATAACAAGCAGCATCACTATTAAATAGCTCAGTGTAATACCCTGCTGCAGGCACACCAAGTCGGTAGTTTTCGCGCAGTACAGGCGTGAAATTCAAAACAATTAAAACAAACTTACCATCACGTGCCCGTCTGATATAGCTCACTATCGATTGCTCAGTATCTCGACAATCAATCCAATCAAACCCTTCTTGATCAAAATCTAAATCATGCAACGCTGTTAAGTTGGCGTATAGATGATTGAGGTCATGGCTTACCTGCTTAACCCCTTTGTGCCACGACCCACCTGTATCCGGATCCTCTAACAAATGCCAATCTAAGCTAGCATTCACATTCCACTCTCGACCTTGCCCAAATTCATTACCCATAAAGTTGAGCTTTTTGCCTGGTGCCGTCATCTGATAGCTTATCAGCAAGCGCAGGTTGGCAAATTTCTGCCAAGCGTCTCCTGGCATTTTGTCTAATAACGAACGTTTGCCATGCACGACTTCATCATGAGAAAAAGGCAGTACAAAATTCTCGCTATACGCATATAGCTGACCAAAAGTAAGTTTGTCGTGATGGTATTTTCTGTGTACAGAATCTTCTTCCATATAGGCCAAGGTATCATTCATCCAGCCCATATTCCATTTCATATTAAAGCCCAAGCCACCTGTGTAAACAGGGCGGGAGACCGCTGGCCAGGCAGTCGATTCTTCAGCAATGGTTAACACGCCAGGAAACTCCTCTCCCACCATCATGTTCATTTGTTTTAAAAACTCAATAACATCCAAGTTTTCTCTACCACCATATTTATTTGGTATCCATTCATCTGCTTTGCGTGAGTAGTCTAAATAAAGCATAGAGGCAACTGCATCTACACGCAATCCGTCAATATGGAATTCGCTGAGCCAAAAGTTAGCATTACTCATTAAAAAGTTGCTCACCTCATTACGACCATAATTAAAGATAAGCGTACCCCAGTCTTGATGCTCACCTAACCTAGGGTCTTCATGCTCATATAAAGCGGTACCATCAAAACGTGCTAACGCCCAATCATCTTTAGGGAAATGCCCTGGCACCCAATCCAATATGACACCGACATTCGCTTGATGGAAAGCATTAATAAGGTAACGCAAATCATCTGGCGACCCGAATCGATTGGTCACACCAAAGTAACCTGTCGTTTGGTAGCCCCAAGACTCCGTCAGTGGGTGCTCAGTAATCGGCAATAACTCTACATGGCTATAACCCATGTCAGCCACATACGGAACCAGTGTGTCAGCCAACTCACGATACGTTAAATAGTGTCCAGTAGCATTACGTTGCCAGCTCCCCAAGTGTACTTCATAACAGTTAAAGGGTGCATGCAACCAATCATTCGTTTTTCTAGCTTTCAACCAAGCAGCATCCGTCCATTTGTGCTTACTTTGGCTTATTTTGCTGGCGGAGCCAGGTCGCTCTTCAAATTCAAAACCATACGGGTCGGTTTTAACCAGCACTTGGTCGGTATGGCGATTACGGATCTCAAATTTATACAAATCGGCATCGGTCAGATGCGGAATAAAGATTTCCCAAACACCACTACTACCAAGTGAACGCATCGGGTGTACACGGCCATCCCATTCATTAAAATTGCCGACCACGCTCACGCGATCGCCATTAGGGGCCCATACAGCAAACCTAACCCCTTCAACACCTTGTTGTTTGCATAACTGTGCGCCAAAAGTCTTATACGCTTGCTTTAAAGTGCCCTCACCAAACAAATGAAGCTCATTATCGGTAATCGTGCTATGAAAGGTGTACGTATCGTAAACTTCATAGCTATGCCCGTGCGATTCCACTTTCAACAAACAAGGCATCTCCACGACATCTTTATTCTCTAACTCAAACATGCCAGCAGCGTTCACTTTCTTCAAGGCAGTCCATTTTTTACCAACTTTGAGCGAGATCTTGTCTGCTTGCGGGTTAAATACACGCTGTACATAACCACCATTTTTTGCATGGCGCCCTAAATAGCTAAAAGGATCATGATGCAGCGCATCTAGTATGCGTTGCGTATCCATAGCATCACCATTATCAACAGTAACTACTTTTTTAGTTGTGGGTTTAACTGCCTGTTTAGTAGTACTTTTATTTTTCACCAAAATAGTCTCTCAAATAAAGTTCGATTTAATTAAGCAAAGAGCGATTTATAATTACCAAACCATATTATAATGTAGATAGCCGTGTAACACACATAATTTAATTGAATGCGTTAGGGGTAAAAAATGTCTGAAAAGAAACATATTGAACGCCGGAAAACCAACATCAATCAAGATCCATCCTCAGACCGTTACATTAGCAACCTAACCAAGAACACTGTGGCCATTATTTTGGCTGGTGGGCGTGGTAGCCGTTTAAAAAACCTAACAGACTGGCGCGCCAAGCCAGCCGTTCAGTTTGGTGGTAAATTTAGGATTATTGATTTTCCCTTATCTAACTGCATCAACTCTGGCATTCGTCGTATTAATGTTGCCACACAATATAAATCGCAAAGCCTGATTCAACACATACAACGCGGCTGGGGTTTCTTGCGTGGTGAATTTAATGAATATGTCAATATTATTCCTGCACAACAAAGAGTGAGAGAGGAGTGGTACAAAGGCACGGCTGATGCCGTTTATCAAAATATTGATTTGCTACGTGAAGGCGGCGGTGAATATGTATTGTTACTCGCTGGCGACCATATTTACAAAATGGATTACGGCAAAATGCTAGCGACACATGCCAAAAGTGGCGCCGACATGACCATTGCTTGCATTAATGTCTCGTTAGAAGAGGCCAAAGGCTTCGGCGTGTTAGCCGTTGATGAGACCGATCGCGTGGTTGAATTTGCTGAAAAACCAGAACAACCTAAACATATGCCAGGTGACACAACAAAAGCGTTTGCCAGCATGGGTATTTATATATTTAATGCCAAATTTTTATACGAGCAAGTGATCCGCGATGCTGATGAACCAAATTCAACACACGACTTTGGTGGCGACATTATTCCTCATATCATCGACAAATATCATGTGCAAGCACATCGATTTACCGAGAGCTGTGTCAACGCACAACACAACAATTATTATTGGCGCGATGTCGGTACCATTGATGCTTATTGGGAAGCCAATATGGAGCTCACCAAAGTGATTCCTGAGCTTAATTTGTACGACAGCGTATGGCCTATCTGGACCTACCAAGAACAAAATCCACCAGCCAAATTTGTCTTTAATGAAGAGGTCAGAAAAGGCAGTGCGATTGACTCCTTAATTTCTGGCGGCTGCTTAATCAGTGGCGCATCTGTTAAAAACTCGGTGTTATTTTCTGATGTGCATGTGGAAAACTATTCCACCATTGAAGGTTCAGTTATTTTGCCAAAAACCACCATCGGCAAAAATGTCACCTTAAAAAATGTGGTGATTGATCGCGGTTGCTTTATCCCTGATGACATGCAAATTGGTGTCGATTTAAAAGAAGATGCAAGGCAATTTTACGTCTCTGAAAAAGGCATTGTTTTAGTCACACCAGATATGCTCGGACAAGACCTATATAGAATTAACTAACAGATAGAATTAACTAAAAAAAATAGGAATGAAAAGTAGTAAATGAAAAAAGAATCTAAGCTTTACCTCAACCTTTATTGGCATATGCACCAACCCGATTATCGGGATTTAAGCACCCATGAATACGTACTACCGTGGACGTACCTTCACGCGATTAAAGACTATAGCGATATGGCTCACCATGTCGAAGCAAATCCTCGTGCGCGCGTTAGCTTTAATTTTGTGCCCATCTTGCTTGAGCAGTTAGAAGATTACACCCAGCAATTTGAAAATGGCACAATACGCGACCCGCTTTTAGCGTTACTGACCGAGCCTAATTTAGAGGGCATTTCAAGAGAGCAATGCCGTTTAGTGGTACAAAGTTGCTTTAAAGCGCATCACGAAAAGATGTTAACGCCGTTTCCGCATTACCAGCGCTTGCTTCACCTCTACCAGCTGGTAGAGCCCATTACAGACGAGAGTGACTTTCATTACCTATCTGGACAATATAAAGCAGACTTGCTGGTTTGGTATCACCTCGCTTGGTTTGGCGAAAGCATCCGCCAAGAAAATGAAGTGGTGAAATCACTCATAAAGAAAGGTCTCTTTTTTACGCTAGAAGATCGTGAGCTATTATTTGACGTGATTAAAGACACGATTAATGGTTTGATCCCACGTTATAAAAAGTTGATGGATGATGGCCAAATTGAGCTCACGACAACGCCTTACTACCATCCAATTTTACCGTTACTGCTAGACTTTAACTCAGCAAAAGACGCCATGCCTTTCGCACCATTGCCGAAAAATACATCTTACGCAGATGGACGAAACCGTGCCATTGAACATATTGATGCAGCAACAATTTATCACACCAACTTGTTCAAGCAAGCACCAACGGGTATGTGGCCTGCTGAAGGCGCCATTTCGCATGCCAGCTTGTCACTACTGGCAGAACAAGGCGTGCAGTGGGCAGCCAGTGGCCAAAGTGTATTAGCCAATAGTTTACATTTGTCAGGTTTAGAAGCTGATGGTGAAAACCACTACCTCTACCAGCCTTACACCATTACCAATGGAAAAGATAATATTGTTTGCTTTTTTAGGGATGATGGCCTCTCAGACAAAATCGGTTTTGAATATGCCAGCATGCACGCAACCGATGCAATCAACGACTTCATTGCAACATTGGAAGCCATTGATCAAAAAGAAACCGGTGATTCTAAAGTGGTGAGCGTTATTTTAGATGGCGAGAATGCATGGGAATATTATCCTTATAATGGCTATTATTTTTTAAAAGAACTGTATGAGGCTTTAACTAACCATCCCACCATAGAAATGACTACGTTTAGTGATATTTTGCAGTTGCAAGAAAGCGGCAAACTACCGCAACCTAAGTTACTACCGCAAATAGCAGCTGGCAGCTGGGTATATGGCACCTTAAGCACTTGGATAGGTGACAGTGACAAAAATGCAGCTTGGGATTTACTTTGTGAAGCCAAAAAAGTATACGATAAAAATATTCACGCCCTTAATAAAGAAGAACAAAAAAATTGCGAACAACAACTTGCCATTTGCGAGGGCTCTGACTGGTTTTGGTGGTTTGGTGATTACAATGCATCTGACAGCGTAAAGAGCTTTGACCTACTTTACCGCCGTAATTTAATTAACCTATATCAATTGCTTAAACAAACTATACCCGAGAATCTGAATCAACCGATTAGCCAAGGTGGTGGAAACGCAGAAAATTCAGGCACGATGAGAAGAGGACAAAACGATTAATGACGCTTGGCAAGAGTAACAACCGCCAGGCTGGCGTTTTACTACATATTACTTCCCTACCTAGCGGAGATTTAGGGTCAGACGCCTACCGTTTTATTGACTTCTTGGCATGCACTGGCACCAGCATATGGCAAACACTGCCGATCAATATGCCACATGCCGATAACTCACCCTACCAATGTGTCTCGGCGCATGCGGGCAATCCAGACTTTATTAGCAGTCAGGCACTGGTTGAAGAAGGCCTGCTGAATACAGACGAAAAAGATTTACCACGTGACCAATTATTTAACATTGCTTACAACCGCTTTATTGAACGCAATGAATTAAATGCATTTAGCCAGTTCAGCCAAACACATCAGGCCTGGCTAGAAGATTTTGCACTTTATTTATGCTTACGTCGTCAATTTGCCTTTTCCGGCTGGCATACATGGCCAGATGAGTTTAAGAATCGTGACGAAATGGCAATGGCTAAAATCAAAAAAGATCTTGCTAACGAAATAAACGTCATTAAGTTCACGCAATTTCTGTTCTTTAAGCAGTGGGATTATTTAAAAGAATATGCCCATCAGAAACAAGTGCAATTATTCGGTGATATTCCTATCTTTGTTGCCTACGATAGTGCCGATGTTTGGGCGCAGCCAAACTTATTTAAGCTCAATGAAAACAAAGAAATGTCAGTGGTTGCTGGCGTCCCCCCAGACTATTTTTCCGAAACTGGTCAGCGTTGGGGCAACCCTCATTACAATTGGCCAGAAATGGCGAAAAACAACTACGCATGGTGGCTCGCACGCATAGAAACCCAAACACACCTGTTTGATATGATCCGTATTGATCATTTCCGCGGCTTGGAAGCCGCATGGGAGATTCCAGCAAATGACGATAATGCGATTAACGGCACGTGGGTTGATGCACCAGGTGATGCCTTACTAGCAAGCATTAAAGAACGCTTTCCTAATATCCAGTTAATTGCGGAAGATTTGGGTATTATTACACCAGAAGTCGATGCGCTAAGGACTAAATACGCACTGCCAGGCATGAATATATTGCACTTTGCCTTTGGCGGAGATGCAGACAACCCTTATCTTCCCAACAATGTTGAAGAAAATAGCGTTACTTATACTGGTACGCATGACAACGATACGACGTTAGGCTGGTATCAGTCTATTAGTGAAGATGAGCAACAGAATGTTAATGAATATATTAGCCTAAACCATGCCTCTACACCGTTGGATATGCCATTTTCATTAATTAATGTCGCATTGTCCACCATCTCGCAATTCGTTATTATTCCCATGCAAGACATTCTTGAGCTTGACGCAAGTAGCCGAATGAATGTCCCTGGAACTTCTGAAGGCAATTGGCTTTGGCGCTTTAGTTGGGATCAGTTAAACGCTAGCCAGATCAATCAATTTTCCGAAGCTATCCAACGACATGGGCGGACAGTGTAGGCCGAAAAAAAATGGCTAAAAGCATTGGTATAGACATAGGCGGTACAAACTTTAGGATTGGTGTATTCGATCAACTCGAGCTCCTTTCTGAAACACGCTTCCAAGCAGATTTTTCAGCCCTATGTGAGCATAATCATGCCAATATAGCTTGGAAAACCATTGTCAAAACTATTGCCAAAGGCATTGAAAAGGCCCTTGAAGAGTACGCTGACATCCAAGATATAGGCATAGGCTTTCCTGGCTTCATCGACCCAGACACTGGTCACATTAGTGAATCTCCCAACCTGCCTGGGCTTAAAAATATTAATCTAGCACAGGACTTAACGCACGAACTTAATAAAAAATATCAGATTCACCCTGTCATTGTTGAAAATGATGCGTTAGCAGCAGCATATGGTGAATATTGTATGCATAAAGAGATTGGCGCGTCATTAATTTATTTTGGTCTAGGAACGGGTGTCGGCGGTGGCTTAGTGCTGAATGGAACGCCTTATGCCGGTACGCATGGAACAGCAATGGAAGTAGGTCATCTCATCGTCAAGCCAAACGGCAGGCTATGTGGCTGTGGTAATAAAGGCTGTTTGGAACAATACGCCTCAGCCAATGGCATTGAAAAAAGCTATTTTCTCGACACACGACAACAATTTGATACACACAAAATTTCAGAGCTTGCACGCAACGGGGAACAAGCCGCCATTAAGGCCTTTCAATTGGCAGGGGAACATTTGGCCACTGCAGTCGCCCATACACTTAAAGTGGTCGATGTGCCTGTCGTGGTGATTGGTGGCGGCGTTAGCCAAGCTTGGGACTTAATTGAAGACAGTTTCACAGCGCAATTACAAACAGATTTAATCCCTGTGCTAAAAGATAAAACTAAGATTGTTATTTCAACAGTGAATGACAAAGCCGGCATGTTAGGTGCTGCAATGCTAGCAACAAACAAACCTAGTTAATGGTCGGAACGGCTGGATTCGAACCAGCGACCCCTTGTCCCCCAGACAAGTACGCTACCAGACTGCGCTACGCCCCGAATATCTCAAGCGAAATACTGCGCTATTATAAATCAAAATATCTGATAACCAATCAATGAATCTGACTAAAACAAATAAGTTTTAGCAGGTGGTGATGCGAGAAAGTTTAGGCGCTATTAGGCGCGAAGCAATTGAATAACTGCTTGAATTTCTGACCGAACAGATGCCAAATCAAAATTAACAATAGGTGCACCATCATTAGAAGCCGCTAGTGCAACTTTAGGTGCTGTCATTTTAAGTTCTTTAATTTCTGCCCCATCTAGACGGTTACGAGCACCGCTAATGGTAAAGCCTTGTTCGTATAAGAGCTCACGGATTTTACGAATCAATAATACTTCGTGATGTTGGTAGTAACGGCGATTACCGCGACGCTTAACTGGTTTTAGTTGCGTGAATTCTTGTTCCCAGTAACGCAAAACATGTGGCTTAACGCCACACAACTCACTTACCTCACCAATCGTAAAATAACGTTTGGCCGGGATAGGCGGTAGCTGTATCTTTTTTATTGGTTCTGCCATAGGTTTACTTAAGTTAGGTTTATTTAGTTAAGTTTACGCTGAGTAGTGCTCTTCAACTTTACTTTTTAATTTCTGACTCGCATGAAACGTTACCACGCGGCGCGCAGAAATAGGGATTTCTTCACCTGTCTTAGGATTACGACCTGGTCGCTCTGATTTTTTGCGAAGTTCAAAGTTACCAAAGCCCGATAACTTGACACTATTGCCGCTCTCTAGTGATACGCGCAACTCTTCAAAGAATGCTTCCACCATGTCTTTAGCTTCTCGCTTATTGAGCCCAACTTGCTCAAAAAGAAGATCTGCTAAATCTGCTTTCGTTAATGTCATCAATACTCCCTGTCTTACTTTTCTATCATTCTAATTATTTTCAGCTAATTTCTTAGCTGTGCATCAAACCCATCTTCAAGCAATTTAAGCAGTTTAGCCATTGCAGCATCTGCCTCGGAATCAACCATCGTTTTATGAGTATCTTGCATAAGTATAAGAAATGCAAGGCTTTTTTTGTTTTCTGCTACACCTTTACCTTGATAAATATCAAATAATTGTATCTTTTGCAACAGTGGTATCTTTTTAGCCTGTACAGCGTCAATAATCGACTGCACCTCTATATCATTATCCACGACGACAGCAATATCACGTCGCACCTCAGTAAATTTTGGCACTTCTTCATATGCTGGTACTTGCGATCTTAATAATAAGGCAGTTTCTAGTTCAAATAATATAGTGCTTTTGGGTAGGCCATGCTTTTGCTGCCATTTAGGGTGCAACTTACCTAACCATCCAATCGGAAAACCATCTAAATAAACGCGTGCTGATTGGCCTGGGTGTAAAGCTGGATGGGTTTCTTTACGATATTCTGCTTGATGGTGTGTTAGCGCATCGACTGTTGCCTTTGCATCATAAAAGTCGAAATCACGCGCAGCATCGCCCCACTGTTCAGGCATTACTGAGCCATAACATAAGCCAGCCAAATGCGTTTCTTCACGGTACCCTTTATCTACCCGGTGGAAAGTACTGCCAACTTCAAATACCATTGCGCGTTCTTGCTTACGATTCAAGTTGTACGTTAATACATCCAGTAATCCACCCCATAAACCAGACCGCATAACACTCAAATTACTGGCGATAGGGTTTTTAAGTGTGATTGGATTTGGGTTTGCTAATAAATCACGCTCCCAGCTCTCCTCTACAAAGCTATAAGTCACCACCTCTTGGTAGCCTTGTGATTGCATACAGTCTTTTAACCAGTTTACACTTAACGCTGTTGCTGGCAGTTGCAGTATATTAAGGTTAGCCACTGGCGTAATCGCTGGGATCTTGTCATACCCATGTAAACGCGCAATTTCTTCGATTAAATCTGCTTCGCGCTCTATATCAAAACGATAAGTTGGCGCTTGTACCGCAAAGCGATCTTCTGACTCAGTAAACACAAAACCTAGCTGTGCTAGCAAAGTGCCTGTCTCTGCTTTTGATATGTCGATACCCAACACTGAACGCACCCGTGCATACCTTAACGTTACCGTTTTACGCTCTGGTAATATAGCAACAGCTTCGGTTATAACACCCGCTTTCCCACCGCAGATATCCAACACTAGGCCGGTCGCACGTTCTAATGCCTGTTTTGTGTTTCCATAATCAACACCGCGTTCAAAACGGTAAGAGGAATCTGTACTTAACCCTAAGCGACGCGCTTTACCCGCCATCACATCCGGCGTAAAAAATGCAGCTTCTAAAAAAATATGGCTAGTCTCATCCGTCACAGAAGTGAGCTCACCACCCATTATCCCCGCTAAGGCAATGGGGCCTGATGCATCCGCAATGACCAAATCATCAGTCACTAATTTAGCTTCTGCATCATTTAACAATTGAATCTGTTCATTCTCTTGCGCAAAGCGCACATTAATATTGCCATTGATTTTAGCTAAGTCAAAAGCGTGCATTGGCTGACCAAGCTCCAACAATACGTAGTTAGTAATATCAACAATCACGCTAATGCTACGCAAGCCACTACGGGCTAGTGCACGCACCATCCAATCAGGCGTCGCCGCTTTTGCATTCACACCCTCAACTACTCGGCCATAGTAACTCGGACATACGTCTGCTTCGTTTACTTTAACCGTTAGTGTTTTATCTGAAGAAATGTCCGCATCAGTAATGGGTGGCAACGTCATTGGCACCCCAGTAATGGCGACTACGTCGCGTGCAACGCCTAGAATGCTTAAGCAATCCGCCCGATTTGGGGTTAATTTGATGGTGTATAGAGTATCATCCAGGTCTAGATATTCACGTACATCTTGACCGACTGTGGCTGATTCAGGAAATGCTAGCAAGCCATCAGCTTCTTCAGCCAGACCTAGCTCTTTGGCTGAACACATCATACCGAATGACTCAATACCCCGCACTTTAGCTTGCTTGATTTTAAAATCTGTTAGCTTAGCGCCCACCATTGCACATGGCGCCTTAAGCCCTACACGTGCATTGGGTGCACCACAAACAATTTGCAATGGTTCTGCTGCGCCCACATCAACTTTGCACAACTGCAAACGATCGGCATCCGGATGCTTAACCGCCTCAACGATTTCGCCTACGACGACATGGTTAAAAAATGGCGCAGCCAGTACTTGTTCTTCAACTTCAAGCCCAGCCATGGTTAAAGCAAGACCAAGCTCGTCTGCATCGAGTTTAGGGTTTACAAATTGACGTAACCAATGTTCAGAAAATTGCATATTAGGTTCTTAATCGTTAAGTTTACTTAAAAATTTATTTACTTGTAAAATTGGCTTAAAAAGCGCAAATCATTATTAAAGAAATGGCGTAAATCATTCACGCCGTAACGTAGCATGGCAAGACGCTCAACGCCTAAACCGAAAGCAAAACCTTGGTATTTTTCGCTATCGATATTAACGTGTTTGAAGACTTCTGGATGCACCATACCGCAACCACCAATTTCTAGCCAACCACCATTCCAGCTCATGTCCATCTCAGCTGAAGGTTCCGTAAAAGGGAAGAATGATGGGCGAAAACGCACCACTAAATCATCACGCTCGAAAAACTTTTGTAGAAAGTCTTGTACGACACCTTTTAAATTCGCAAAACTAATGTCTTCATCTACCCATAGGCCTTCCACCTGATGAAACATAGGAGAGTGCGTTGCATCTGAATCGACACGGTATACACGGCCAGGTGCAATAATTTTCAGGGGTGGCTCTTTATCTTCCATGTAGTGTACTTGTACTGGTGATGTATGTGTACGTAACACATGGTTATCATCCACATAGAATGTATCATGCATGGCGCGTGCTGGATGGTTCTCAGGAATATTTAAAGCGGTGAAATTATAAAAGTCTGTTTCGACTTCTGGGCCGGTTGCCACGTCAAAACCGATAGAGTGAAATAATTGTTCGATACGTTGTAACGTTAAGGTCACGGGGTGTAGGCCACCTTGCGATTGCGCTCGAGCAGGTAGCGTGACATCTAAAGACTCACCCGCTAACTGTTCAGCTTGCACAGCATCTAGTAGAGCCTCACGTCTTGCATTCAACGCGGCCTCAACGCCTTGTTTGACAACATTAATTGCTGCACCTGCTGCTGGGCGCTCTTCTGCAGATAATTGACCCAAGCCTTTAAGCGCAGCCGTTAGTGCGCCTGTTTTACCCAGATATTTTGCTTTGGCATCTTCAAGTGCAGTCGCATTGTCACATGCGGAAAAATCAGCCTGTGCTTCTGTAATTAAATGGTCTAGATTTGCCATATCACGCTTAACTTACCTTAATGATTCAAAAAACAAATGGGTTAAGAAAAAAAAAGAGGCCGCAGCCTCTTTTTTTATTAGAAAGAACTATGCTGCTAAACCTGCTTTAGCCAAATCAACAAACTTGGCAAAAGCATCTTTATCAAACACGGCTAAATCTGCTAATACTTTACGATCCACCTCTACTGAAGACTTTTTCAAGCCATTCATGAAGCGGCTATAGGTCAAACCGCATTCACGCGCACCTGCATTAATACGCGCAATCCATAAAGTGCGAAATTGACGTTTTCTTTGACGACGGTCACGATAAGCATATTGACCAGCCTTCATTACCGCCTGTTTTGCTACACGATATACGTTTTTACGACGTCCACGGTAACCTTTAGCAGCTTTTAATATTTTTTTGTGTCTTGCTCTTGCAACGACACCTCTTTTTACTCTAGGCATACGTTATCTCCTTATCTTGTAGGCATCATTGCGCGAACGCGTTTGAAGTCTGTAGGTGAGATGATGCAAGTACCGCGTAATTTGCGCTTCTGCTTTGTTGTTTTCTTAGTCAAGATATGACGTAGATGTGAATGGGTGCGCTTTACTTTACCGCTACCCAAGAACTTAAAGCGCTTTTTAGCGCCGCTCTTTGTTTTCATTTTTGGCATTTTTTTCTCCTTTAAAGAGTAATTAAGAGTGCTTAGGCATGCCGTTTAGGCCGTATCACTCATGAAAACTGTAATGCTTAGTTATTTATTCTTTTTTTTCTTCTGCACCCTCAACAGGCTTTTCCACCTTGTCTGCTTTAGGCTTTTCTTTAGTTTTTTCTTTAGTTTTTTCGTCTTTTTTTGCTGGCGCCTTTTTTGCTGCTTTTACAGGCACCACCTTAACAGCAGCTAATACCATCACCATTTGACGGCCTTCCATTTTCGGAAACTGCTCAACCACTGCTATTTCTTCTAAATCTGTTTGCACACGCCTTAACAAAGCCAAGCCAAACTCTTGGTGCGTAATCTCGCGGCCTCTAAAACGTAATGTACATTTAACTTTATCGCCATCACCTAAAAACCGTGTGATGTTACGTACTTTAATCTTGTAATCACCCTGATCTGTACCAGGGCGAAACTTCACTTCTTTAATCTGTACTTGCTTCTGTTTCTGCTTCTGCTCATGCAGGCGCTTACTTTCCGCATACTTAAATTTGCCGTAATCCATTAACCGACAAACAGGAGGGGCAGCATTGGGTGCGATTTCTACAAGGTCAATATCAATTTCTTCTGCTTGTGCAAAAGCATCTTCTAAGCTGACAATACCTAACGGTTCATTTTCCACCCCCACTAAACGCACTTCTTGCGCTGTGATCTCACCGTTAATTCTCGTACCTTTGCCTCTGTTACCTCTGTCTTGAGCTATAACTATCCCCTAATATTCGATTTTAAAGCCGTCAATCAAAAGCCGCGCATTTCCAGCTTGCTAAGCTTTAGTCTCAATGTCCATTTTGATGCGTTCTATAAACGCTTCTATCGGCATAGAACCTAAATCTTCGCCTTTTCTGGTTCGCACGGCTACATTACCCGCTTGCATCTCTTTATCCCCTACCACAAGTATATAGGGCAGTTTCTGCAAGCTATGTTCGCGTATTTTATAGGTAATCTTCTCATTTCTCAAGTCAAAATCGCATCTAATACCACTTTTCTTCAAAGTTTCAACCACTTGCGGTACATAATCAGCCTGTCCATCAGAAATATTTAACACCATTACTTGCACTGGAGAGAGCCAAACGGGCATCGCGCCTGCATAATGTTCAATCAGAATGCCCATGAAACGTTCCATGGAGCCAACAATGGCGCGATGTAACATCACAGGGCGTTTACGTGCGTTATCTTCTGCCACATATTCGGCCCCTAAACGCTCTGGCAAGTTGGCATCTAACTGTACTGTGCCGCACTGCCAAAGCCTACCTAGACTATCTTTCAGTGTGAACTCAACTTTAGGGCCGTAAAATGCCCCTTCGCCGGGTAAGTATTCAAAATCTAGCTTATTCGCTTTTAAGGCGCTTGCTAGCGAGGCCTCTGCCCTATCCCATTCTGCATCTGATCCAATCCGTTTTTCAGGGCGTGTCGACAAGCTAACCAACACGTCTTTAAAACCAAAGTCATCGTAGGCTTTATAAAGCATCTTAATAAAGTCAGCCACTTCAGATTCAACTTGTTCTTCTGTACAGAAGATATGTGCATCATCCTGGGTGAAGCCACGCACACGCATTAAGCCGTGCAATGCACCTGATGGCTCATTACGATGACATGAGCCAAATTCAGCCAAGCGCAACGGCAAGTCGCGATAGCTATGTAAATGACTATTGTAAATTTGAACATGACCCGGACAGTTCATCGGCTTCACTGCGTAGTCACGGTTCTCAGATGCTGTCACAAACATATTGTCTTGATAGTTCTCCCAGTGACCTGATTTCTCCCACAAGGCCTTATCAAGCACGACAGGAGTGCGCACCTCTTGGTAATTGTAGTCAAGAAACATCTGCCGCAAGTATTGCTCAATCTCCTGCCATAACGCCCAACCTTTTGGATGCCAAAACACCATGCCAGGCGCATCATCCTGCAGATGAAAAAGGTCTAGAAACTTCCCTAATTTACGATGATCGCGTTTTTCGGCCTCCTCTAACTGGAATAAATAAGCTTTAAGCTCATCCTTATTTCGCCATGCTGTGCCATATATACGTTGCAACATTTCATTATTGCTATCACCGCGCCAATAAGCCCCTGCCACTTTCATCAATTTAAAGGCTTTAAGCTTACCTGTGTTCGGCACATGCGGCCCACGACACAAGTCTGTGAAATCACCTTCTGTATAAAGTGAAACATCCTCACCTACAGGAATGCTAGCAACAATCTCTGCTTTGTATTTTTCGCCTATGCTATTGAAATACGCAATAGCCTCATCGCGAGGCATCACTTTACGCGTTACTTGCTCACTTTTCTTAGCAAGCTCCTTCATTTTTTGTTCAATTTTGACCAAATCTTCTGGTGTGAAAGTGCGCTTATAACTAAAGTCATAATAAAAGCCGTTCTCAATCACAGGGCCAATGGTGACTTGCACATCAGGAAACAACGCTTTCACTGCATGCGCCAGCAAATGTGCCGTTGAATGACGAATGATTTCTAGGCCTTCATCATTTTTATCAGTAATAATGGCTAGGTCACTATCTGTCTCTATTAGATGGCTGGTATCAACAACCTCACTATCCACCTTGCCAGCCAGTGCTGCTTTGGCAAGGCCAGCACCAATATCCATCGCAACATCAGCAACAGTCACTGGAGCGTCAAAACTACGTTCTGAACCATCTGGCAAACGAATTACAGGCATTTAAATCCTAATTAACTTTAATATTTTGGGTGTTTGGTAGGCAGTAGCAGATTCGAACTGCTGACCCCTTGGATGTCGACCAAGTGCTCTAACCAACTGAGCTAACCGCCTATTTAACTGAACGCGTGATTTTAGCTGATTGCTCTATTGGGTGCAAACTACAACAGCAAAACACCCAGTTGCGAATAAACATAAAAACTGTTACTTGCCGCTAACCAGCTTCTCAAACAATGCAACTGATGGATAACCGTCAGCTGGCAACTTGTGTCTTAATTGATAACTTCTAATCGCCTGTTTAGTTTTTATACCAGGAAACCCATCTGGCTTGCCACTGTTGTAACCCATTTCATTCAACCTAGCTTGCAATGCCCATGCTTGATTGAATGTGATGCCAGCCTGCTCTGTTCTCAATCCATATACAATAGGGTTGTCCGCCTGCAGTTGATCCGCCAAATGGCTCACGGATAGCGCATAATTGACTGAGCGATTCCATTGCATTACCACATCAAAATTATTGGTTACAAGGAAAGCAGGCCCCTGCCAGCCTTGTGGCAATAGCACAGCAGTATTACCTATTTCAGGCAATGGTGTACCATCTGCTTGAATCACGCCAAGCGCAGCCCAGCCTTTACTATTTTGACGAAAACCCAGCTGGGCTTGGTAATACTCAAAACCTGATGGGAGCTTTACCTCCAATGCAACAGGCACGCCCTGCTGCCATCCGATTCTAGATAAGTAATTTGCTGCAGAAGAAAAAGCATCTGGCAAAGAACGCCATATATTACTACGCCCATCAGCATCTGCATCTGTGGCATAGGCCAAAAAAGTAGATGGCATAAACTGCATATGTCCCATTGCGCCAGCCCATGAGCCTCGCATTGCGTCAATATTATTGTGACCTGAATCAACGATAAGCATCATGTCCATGAGTTGACTGCGGAAAAACGCTGCCCGCCGGCCCTCATAAGCGAGTGTCATTAATGCAGAAGGTAAACCATAATCACCTTTGTTGCCACCGTAGTTTGTCTCCAACCCCCAGAAGGCAACTAGAATTGTTTTGGGTATGCCATATTGCAATTCAATTTCTTCAAGTAAAGCTTTGTGCTTTTTTAACTGCAACCGGCCAGCTAAGACTCTGCTGTGTGTTACACGCTTACTGATGTAGGAAGAAAATGTAGTGATAAACTCTGGTTGCGCTCGGTCTAGAGTAATGATGCTTGGTATAAACCGTGCATCTTCAAACGTACTATCAATGGTCTGCTCTGAAATGCCTTGCGCTCTAGCCTCGTTTTTCAAACCTTTCAACCACATAGAAAATGTAGCATCCACATCTGCAAAAGCATAAGCGCTACTAAAGGTGAGCATTAAAATAAAAAGAAATTTATGCATTGTTCAATACTTCATTTTTTAGAATTTCACCATACCCCAGTTGATAATTGGCATATTTCAATTGATAGCCTGACGCACGCATTCGCATATTTCCTAACCGACTCCCATTAATTAAAAGATTACAGTCTAATACTGGCGTAATAATATCAAGCTTCTTCCCCAGCCAAGCAAGCACATCATGTTGCAATGTCGGCCTATCATCTGTGCCGATGTAACAATCCTCTACTACTTCACCTGCAATTACTTTTTCACATAAAAATACAACAAAACTTGCAGCATCATCCCGATGAATACGATTCGTCCACTTATTTATTTTTGACCAGCGGTTTGGGTCTTTAGCCATATTAATCATATACAACCGGCCTGGCCCGTAAATACCCGAAAAACGAATAGCCGTAGCAGCACATTGCAAACTCCTTAATAGACCCTCCGCTTCAAGTAATCGTTCACCACCAAAATCAGATGGCATTGGTATAACCGCCTCATCTAGTATTTGATTAGAGGTTTGTCCATATACGCGTGTGCTAGAAATGAAAAATACGTGCTCCAGATTAGGGTTGGCTGCCTGCGTAGTCAGCACATTTTTCAAACCTTCAACATAATGCGCTTGATAGCTTTCGTCTGTCTGCTCATTAGCGGCCACGCAATAAACGATCACATTCGGGTTGACGCCCTCTAAAGGGACTAATGACGCAACCTTTGTTACATCCGCTTGAATACACCGCAAGTGATTGGATAAAGGTTTGTCACTCACTCTAACGCCTACCACCTCATATGCAGCGGCTGCCAATAACTGGGCAATCTCACCACCAAGATCGCCACAACCAACCACAAGAACCTTAGTCATACAGTTTAGCTAAATACTTTTCGGCTAGAAAAAGCGCTACGATCGTTTTGCTATCCGTAATTTCACCACGCTGCACCATCTCCAGGCATTTTTCAAAATTCATTTCAAATACCTCTAGGAATTCATCACCATCGAGACTGTGCTCGCCTACTGTCAGGTCTGTCGCTAGATAAATATGAATCACTTCGTTCGAGTAGCCGATACACGGATGCTGCAACCCTAACTTTACCCAGTTACTGGCAACATATCCCGTTTCTTCCAACAGCTCTCTTTGACCTGTAACAAGAATATCTTCATCTAAATCTATTTTTCCAGCTGGCAGCTCGGTAAAAACTTGATGCAATGGATAACGAAATTGCCGTTCTAAGACCAGATTCCCATTAGCCAGTAACGGCACAATCACGACTGCACCAGGATGTAACACATACTCGCGAAAACTAGCTTTACCATCTGGCAGGCTTACTTCGTCGCGCTTGACTGTCAGCATTGCGCCTTCAGCCAATGTGGTTGAACTAGTGCAATGCTCAATTAAATCAGCACCCTCTTTCATCGAGTCTATATCCTAGCTGCGCTAAAAGTATCACACTTATTCACATCGCCAATTTTCAACCCTTGGTTAAACCAGCGCATACGCTGCTTGGAGGTTCCATGGGTGAAGCTATCAGGCACCGCATAGCCTTGCGCCTGTTTCTGCAAGGCATCGTCGCCAATTGCGGCTGCAGCCCGCATAGCCTCCTCTACATCTCCTGCTTCTAGAATACGATTTGCACCATCTGCATGATGCGCCCAAACACCCGCATAGCAATCTGCTTGCAACTCTAAGCGCACTGAGTATTGGTTAGCTTCCGCTTTATTTCGTGCACTTTGACGTGCTTGCTGCACTTTATCCGAAGTGCCCATCAAGTTTTGAATATGATGGCCAACCTCATGCGCAATCACATACGCTTGGGCAAAATCACCTGGGGCATTAAATTTACTCTTCATCTGATCATAAAAAACCAGGTCAATATACACCTTCTTATCTGCTGGACAGTAAAAAGGTCCCATCGCGGCCTGACCAGCACCACAAGCCGTTTGAGTTCTACCCCTAAACAGCACTAATTTAGGCGCAGGATAGTCGTACCCTGATTTCTGAAAAATTTTAACCCAGGTATCTTCAGTACTCCCTAATACTTTTGAAACGAACCTAGCCATTTCATCATTTTTAGGAATTGGCTCTGATTTTTCTGGCGCCATTTGGCTCATCCCTTGACCCATATTAAGAATCGCAGAAGGATCTATACCAAAATATAACGCCGCCAATACCATTAAAATAGTGCCGATGCCAATACCGCGCCCAGCTCTTCCTCGACTGCGGCGCCTATCTTCTACATTACGACTTTCTCGCTGCTTACCTAACCGCATTGTTTTCCTATCTATATCATTTCAAATTAAATTAAACACAAAAGACTACCTTTGCTAGGGTAAAACTCTAATTACCAATGACTATATTATATTGAAAAACAAGCACATCCTAGCCCATACGTATTAATTTAAATTCTTATAACAACCACTTTCTATATATTAAATTATTATTAAGATAGCGTTTTATAGAATATTTTATTTGAATTCATTGACTTATAACTTATGTATTTAGTATGGTGTATAGCTCAGGGGCAATACATATTAAAAGGTTAAAGATATAAATGTTTAAACTATCAGATTTCACGCAAAGAACCCTGTTTATCATCCCCATCGCTACGGCACTATTATTCACGCAAACATCAACTGCACAAGTCTATAAATATCAAGATGGTAGGGGTGTTGTTCGTTATTCAGAAAACCCACCGGCAAATGTCAAGGCAACCAAAGCAACGCCTTCTGAAATAGTCAACAGTCTGCAACCTAAAAGGTTGTGTGCAACCCCTCAGGCAGCAAGTGAGGAGAACATCAAAGTTACCGAGCGTCCATTGGCGTTTCTTGCTGTTAAATCACCAGTTAATAACAAGAAGTTTAGCCTAAGTGGACTAAAAAAACGTGCCGATGATCTTACACGTGCCACATTAGATGCTTTTGCGCAAGCTAGAGACCCAGA
>JAZGEZ010000057.1:0-10071 GCA_036479055.1 Methylophilaceae bacterium
CTAAAGTCCCTGTGCAAACTATTTTAATAGAAGCCGATACTAAATTTTTAAGTAAAGGGTGGTCGCTGTTTCGTAAACCAGTATTACCCATTCATTACAAAGTTACTTTAGGTCGACGCTTTGACCCGCCTGAGAATACGCAGCAGTTTATGACTGAATTAGAACACTACTATAGAGATGAATTAGTGAAAGGTTCAGCATTTCATCCGCCAGGTGCTTTGGCAAGGCCTGACCGATGATGACAGTGATTTCGAAGTCACATCTTGTTCTGATTCCGAGTTATAACCCAGGAACAAAAGTTACTGCCACGGTGAGTGAAGCGCGGCAATACTGGAACCCCGTTTGGGTGGTTGTAGATGGTAGTACGGATGGGAGTGCTGAAAAATTGCTGGCAATGGCTAGTGATGATGATGGTTTGCGTGTCATCGTGCTTCCACACAATCAAGGCAAAGGGGCGGCAGTATTACATGGCTTAGATGAGGCCAACAAGGCTGGATATAGTCATGTGCTAACAATGGATTCAGATGGGCAACACCCAGCAGAACGGATTCCTGTCTTTATGTCAACATCCATTGCGCAACCAGAAGCGATGATACTAGGTGTGCCCGTATTTGATGCTAGTGCACCTAGCCTACGCGTGAAAGGACGACAGATTTCTAATTGGTGGGCTAATTTAGAAACACTTTGGGCTGGCATAGGAGACTCTTTATTTGGGTTTCGGGTGTATCCTGTTGATGCTTTGAGGCAGGTGATGCACAGGCAGTCATGGATGCGGCATTTTGATTTTGACCCAGAAGCGGTCGTGCGTTTGTGTTGGCGTGGCGTCAAACCGGTTAATGTATTAGCCTCCGTGCGTTATTTTAATATCGAGGAAGGTGGCATCTCACACTTTCGCTACCTACGCGACAATATGCTATTGACTTGGATGCATACGCGTCTGTTTATTGGCTTTGTACTTCGTTTGCCAGCGCTGGCGATTAGGCGGCTAAGTGATCGATAAATTATTTGTGAGAGAGGTTACTCTTGCCAAAATAGTTGGCGGGCCAATAGAATAGAAATGCTAGCCAGTACAAGCCCACCTAACACATCTAATACAACATGTTGGCGTGTAGCAAGTGTGGAGTAAATAATGCTAACACACCATATAATATTGATGGCTTTTACCCAGAATGGCGCGTTGGTTCTACGCAGTATATAACCTAACCAAGCGCCGGAAAAAAGTGCGGTAGCTACATGCAAGGATGGGCAGGCATTACCAGCTGCATCGACACTTTTTAGAAAGTTGATGCTAGGGTGCAAAGCCCAGTCTATTTCATTGACCGGTATTGTTGTCGGCCAAAAATAAAAAATAACTAATCCCACAGTGCTCATGAGCGCAATAGATAGGGTGAACTCGTAGAGTTCGCGTAGTTTGATCGTTAACATTGCTGGGAAAGCCACATAGACCCACAAAGATAAATAGATGGGTAGCGCTAAGGGCTGGAAACCAATGAGCCTATCTAAATAAGTATTTGGAATGACTGTAACTGGGAAAGCTGGGTGGTTAAGCACATAAAAATACGCGGTAAAAAAGAGGCTAATAAAAATAGTGAGGCCTATGCATTTGAGTAATACGTGGCTATTGAATGCAAGTTTGATTTGTTGAACCCACATAGTCTTTTCTCTCTCGATATTAGGGGCTAATGGCATTACAGTACTTGCCTAAGCGTGACAAAATGCAGGTGTTGTTTTGATGCTGCTTTTAATATGTCAGGTAACACTTCCAAAATAACAGGCGTTCCATTGTGACTGACGGCCGCATTGCCATCGTGTAAAAGTATGATGACACCAGCTTTTAAGTGGCTTAATAGTTTAGATTTTACTTGATCTGCATTTCTGTTTTTTGTGTCATAGCCGCGCGCAGACCAACTTACTAGGATGAGGTTAAGTTGATGCAGTACCGGTGCTAAGAAAGGGTTGCGAAACCCTGCTGGCGCACGAAAAAATAGTGGGCGTTGGCCTGTGATTGTGGTGAGCGTATTCTGTGCTGCCTGTATTTCTCGCTTAAAACCGCTGAACCCTAAGAATGCAAAATGGTGGTGATGGTGTTGCGTGTGGTTTTCAATCATATGCCCACGACGAATAATTTCTTGGCACAGTTCAGGGTGTTGCATGGCGTTCTTGCCAACGCAGAAAAAAGTTGCTTTGGCCTGATAATGGTCGAGGATGTCCAAGACTTTAGGGGTAACTTTAGGGTCTGGACCATCATCTATCGTTAAGGCAATTTCATTTTTTTCTATAGCCGTAATGGGTAATTGTGTCCAGTTAGGGCCTAACCATTGGCTACGTGGCCATAAACCAATGGTTGTAATCACTAAGTGATTCATCAGAATGCCAGCTAATAGCCAAGGCCATAATGTTGGCATTAATATTACTAGCAAGAATGCTAAAACATGTAATCCCAGACTAAGGCTAATAAATACGGTTGGGTGCCAAGGTGTTGGTTTAAGCATTCAATCTCTTTGCGAACACAACGGAGAAAAAGAGTGCCAAGATAACACCGGGTGCAACAGTGACGCCAAGGGCTTGTAATATTGAAATATTAGAGAAGGAGAGTATGCCAAATCCGATGACTGTTGTAAGGTTAGCGAATAGCATGGAAGCTAAAGTGAGAGGTGAAGTGTTCGATTGGTTAAAAAATAGAGCATAGTTAGATCCTACTGCAACGACCAACAGCATGCCCACTAAATGTAAAATAATTAATGGTTGACCTAGGTATGCTAATCCTGCGGTCACTGTTATTACAGCGGCAGCTAATGGGGTAATGACGCGTAATAATTGTGTGAAAGATTTAAATACAAATAATAAGAGTACGATGATGGCTAATAGGCCCATTAAAGATAGCGTAATAGCCTCTTGCATATAACCCGAATATAAATGATCAGACTCCGCTTTCATATCAACAAACACAACATTGGTTAGATTGCTTGATACTAAAGCATTACGTATTTTTGCCGCATCAATTTCAGTGTCTTTGTGTGCTGTTAATGGTAATAATGCACTCCACTTATCTGTTTGTTGTAAGAGTAGTGCATCCAAAGCCATCGCCATGGATGTATTTTTGAGGCTGTCTGCTTGTAGTAAAGGTTGCTTACGTGCGGTAGTCAGATCATCAATAAATGGAGAGAGTCGTTGTGCTTGTATAGGCAAATCATTGACTGCTTGTGCAAGACGTATTGTTAATTCCGTGGGCGGCGGGAGGCTAGCTTGGCGCGCAAGTTGTGTGGCATCACTTGGTAAGTAGCGGCTAGGGCTCTCAAAACTAGCAATGGCACCTTCCGCTATCTGGGCATTCAGGATAAGTGAAGCTTGCTCAGAAGATTGTAATACAGACTCTCTACTATCACCTGAAACGACGACCATATAGCGCACGTCAGGCGCAGCAACATCTGCTCGTAAGCGCGTATCTAATGCAATTTCAGCTTGTGAAACTGGGCTTAGTGAGGAAATCTTATTGCTCCATAAATCTGTTCGATGGTTAAAAACAATTGTACAAGCGATAGCAAGCAATACAATGGCTGGCCAACGTAGTTGATGTGCTAGTTTTACTTTGTTTGCTAGTAATTGGCCGATGGCACTAATATCATGAATGCGGAATGTAGAAGGTAGTAAGTGTGGCAAAACAAAACGCGTAATAATTGCCGCAGTGATGAGTCCTGAGATGGCATATAAACCCAGTTGCGCTAGGCCGGGGAAGCCTGAAAATAGTAAGGAAGCGAAGCCGCATACTGAAGTGAGAACCCCTAAGCGTATCGTCGGCCAAAACCGCTTCACCCAAGATTGATAATTCGCTTTTCCTGACTCAGACTGTACAAATAAATAGATAGAATAATCTACCGCTTCACCAATCAACGCAGTGCCGAACCCTAACGTAATGCCATGTACCATGCCGAAAGTTAAGCTGACTGCTGCAACCCCAGCTAAAGCGCCACTAAGCACAGGTAAAAAACCTAGTAATAATGCTGAAAAGGAGCGGTAAACTAACAAAAGCAATGTGGCGATGGCTAAGATGCTAATGATCGATAAACGAAAGACTTGTTTTTGAATCGTGTTTCGAGCGTTAACTGAAAATACGCTGGGTCCAGTCATGACTAGTTGCGTATTGAGTGTTGAATTCGTTGATTTTTGTATGTCTTGTGTGGCTGCATCAAATGCAGATTGGATACTTAGCATGGCCTGCTGTTGCGCGCTAGTGTCAGAGCCTAGTGCTTTTGTTTGAATTAACATTAACATGCGTTGTTCGTCTTTAGATGCCCAAACGCCTTCTGCTAATTCAGGCTGGCGATCGTTATTAAATTCGTCTAGAAGTTGTATCATTTCTCCCGTAGGATCGCGCGTGAGTATTGATTTAATGAGCATGCCAGCAGGTGATGCCAGCAACTCTATACTTTCATTAATTGCATGATGTAGACCATTGACGCTAAAACGTTCAGCATTAACAGCAGGACTTAATAAGTAACGATTATTAAATAAAAATGCTTGGTCATTTTCGGTATAAATGGGTTCGCCATTGTTGACAGAAACAAATGCAGTATCAGGCCTTAAACGTTGCGCAGTTAGTTTAGATAGCTGAGCGCGTGTTGCCGCATTTTCACCCTCTATACCAACGAGTATGAGGCGAGAGGCTAAGCCATCTTTTATTTGGTCCATCAATAGCTGCTGTGCTGCTGTTGGTGTTTTAGGTAAAAATGCCGATAAATCAGTACTAAACGATGTGCGACTAATGATGACGCTGCATATCAATATAAAAGAGAGCCATAGGGCAATAGCGGTGGTGCCTGGTTGGCGAATGCCAATCATTTCCTAGTATCCGAGGGTGTTATTGTCATGTAAGAATAATCACCATCTGTTTGTGAAACTTCAATGCTACGTACTTGATTACTGAGCCCTGCAATACGTATGTGTTGTAGCTGTGCTTTTATTTTTTCACTGGTAGGAGATAGTTGCAGCATCCACTTTTCTGCGGTGCCATTTAAATGCAGCGTAAAATTTCGCTCTAACGAAACAAGGTCGCCGGCTAAGGTGTTGCGTATACTGTTAATGAATACAGCCAATTCAGGGTGGCTTTGCACTTGGAAATAATAAGTTTTACTGCCTCGCTCAATCAAGAGCCTGTCACCTTCGACAATCAGGGACTCAGGTTTTGGTTTAAGCGTGCGTTTCTCTAAGTAGTTGGGTGCAGTAAAAAATAATTCACCTGAAGACTCCACAGGCTGATCTAGTAATGAGATATGCTTTTTTTCAATAAAAGTGGCATGACTCGGCTTTGCTTGTGCAAGTGTCTGCATCAATATTTCTACATTCCAATCAGCAGCCTGACAGACAGAAGAAAAAGGTAGTGTGAGCGCTAGCCCGCCAACTATAAAAAGTCGATTGAATATTACGTTTGCTAGAAACATGTATTTTATACATTCCTTTGTGAGGGTGTTGGCCAGAAATCATAAAAATTAAACCAATTATAAGGCGCGGCGCGGCAATAATAATCGATAAGCCTAGCATATTCGTTCACAGCGTTTTTAACGGCAACATCACGTTGGCCACGTTCGATTTTAGAAAAATCAGCTAAAGGGTGGAAGTGAATAGAGTAATGGTTGTCACCTAAATATAGCCCTGTCATAAACATCACTTTCTGCCGTAACAATGCTGCCAAACGGAATGGGCCTAGCGGTAAGATTGTATCAGCACCCAGAATCTGGACAGGATGTACGGCATCATCGCCAAAAGTACGATCAGCCAAAACGCCAATAGCATAGCCATCTTCTAGTTTTTGGTTGACTTGCAACATAGATTCTACGTTGCCAAGGCCGATAATATCTTGACCTGCATTTGGATTAATTGCTGATAACATCGCATTAATCTTTTTTGCATTATCTTGATGCATAAACATGGCAACACGCAAGTCTTTGTCTTTACCTAAACTACGAATTACCTCAAAGCTGCCCAAGTGTGCCCCCGCTAAAAACAAGCCTTGCCCTGTTTCTAAATGATCATGTATTTCTTTGGCACCTTCTACGTGAATGTCAAATAAACCAAACCGTTGGTTGATTAAATAAATACGGTCGTGAATGGTTGCTGCAAAGGTAAAAAAATGTTGGTACTGATCGCTAAAGCGCACTGGTCGCCCTAATGCTAGCTGTAAATACTGTTTAGATGCACGCCGACTTTTGGGCGAAAATATTAAGAAATAAATGGCAATAAAATACAGCACAACTCTTCCAGCATCTCGACCTAACTTAAGTGAGATCCACGTCATGACTTTAAGCATCAGCATGTTGCTGCGTTCTTTATTTGTTGCCCAGCCGGCGCGTTTTTGAGTGCTATTTATTGCCATACAGTGGATATAGGTGAGATACCACCTGTCGCTATTTTTCGACCCCCCGCAGAAATAATGAAGTTAAGCATTCCTTTGTTAGATAGGGTATGTTCAAAAGTTAGCGTATCTCCCGGCTTGGCAGGGCTCAAAAATTTAACTGAATTGATTATATAGTGAGCGGGGTTTACTTGGTTGGCATCAGCCATTAGATGAATCGCCATATCAAGTAGTACCACCCCTGGCAAGATGGGCATATCAATAAAATGCCCAGCAAAAGCAGGATGGTCTAATGGGATAGTCCAGAGAGTTGCTTGATTCAACTTATTACCTCGCGCTGAGTTGCTTGTTATAGAGGTCTTGTAGCACTGGCCTTGGTAGTTTTCCAGTACTGTTACGTGGTAATTTGTCTACAAGCCAAAGAGGACGTGGGATAAACACTGGATCTAGATGTTTGCGTAATACTGACAATATTTGTTTGGTACTGGTTTCAGGCGTGCTAACCACAAAGGCTGCCAACCGAGTGACATGTGTATGACTCTCTTCACTAGGCATATAGAAAGTGCCATCCAGTACGCCAGGAATAATAGTAAGCTGATGATTTAAGCTGGCTAATGAATGACGTTTTCCTGCGATATTAATCATATCTGTCAGCCGGCCATGTAATAAGAAATGCGTATCGGAAACAAATTCAATTTTATCATTTATTCTAGTGGCGCTTGAAATGTGGCCGCCATCTGCATACACATAACCATCAACCTTGCTTAATGAGATGCCATCAAATAGATGCCATTCTGACGTGTTGGTAGTACGTCTTGTTGCAATTTCCCCTGTCTCTGTACTGCCATAAATTTCTATTAAAGGGGCATTGCAACGTGTTTCAGTTTCTACCGCAAGTGTAGATGAAAGCGGTGCCGTTGCCGAGAGTACACAGGCTGTTTCAGGGATTGTTAGCTCAGCATCTAGCAGGGCACGTAAATGCACGGGTGTGGAGATCAAGACGCGAGGCGATGGCACTTCAGCGATCGCTTGGCAAATATCGACAGGAAAAAATGGATGTGTATGTGACAATGCATGACCACTTTGCCAAGCCATGAGTACGGAAGACTCGAAACCATACATGTGTTGAGGAGGTACTGTTCCAATTAAAGTCGTCGGTGCGACACTTTCATCTAACAAGCCTATGCGCTTTGCTTCTATTTTGACGCACTGTACAAGTGCTCCCCAAGATTTATTATGTGGCAAAGGCGTTCCAGTAGAGCCTGAGGTGAAGACGGTGGCAATCAATTGATTTTTATTAATGGAAGGCACCTCTAACACGCTGCCCAATGTGCTTGATAGTGTGGGGTATTGTAGTTGTGGCAAGGCTAATGCACATATTTCATTGTCTGTTAAGCAGAATGTATCAGGGGCATAAGCTAAAAGCTGCTCGGCCATTTCAGGGGTGCGTGTTGCGGGCAAAAGGCTTACTTTGTTCGTTGTAATCGCTGCAGCCAGCCCGACACTAAAGTGATAGCGGTCGCTACAGAGATTTAATAGGTGGCGCCCTGGCAATAGCTGTGCCGCGAGTTGAGATACATCATTTAGAAACTGGCGTAGCGTGACGGGGCCAGTTTTACACCATGCGACAATGCTGTCAGGCGCTGTATGTGAGACAAGCGGTAACGCTTTAAGCATGTTGATAGACATGTTTAAATAATGCCGCCATTGATAGAGATAATTTGGCCAGTGATGTAAGCCGCACGTGGTGATGCAATAAAGCTAACGAGATCAGCCACTTCTTCTGCTTTCCCGGCTCTTTTCATTGGGACTATTTGTTTAATCGTTTCTGCGTTGAAAGCTTCTTCTATCATTGCTGTTTCAATAATGCCAGGCGCAATTGCATTGACCGTAATGCCTCGGCTAGCCACCTCAAGAGCCAACGATTTAGTGGCGGAATTAATAGCACCCTTTGCCGCAGCATAATTCACTTGACCACGGTTACCCGTTAGTGCCGCAATTGACGATACATTGATAATGCGCCCCCACCGACTTCGGATCATCGGCATCATGAGTGTATGCGTGACATGATAAAAGCCATTGACTGAGACATCCATCACTGCTTGCCACTGTTGCAAGCTCATACCAGGGAAAACAGCATCATCATGAATGCCAGCATTGTTCACAAGGACTTGGATGGGCGTTTTTTCAATCAACGGGTTCAGTGCTTCTGTCACTGCTTGATAATCTGTGACATCAAAGCTTAATGCATCTGCACTACCTCCCTGCTCTTTAATCTCTTTAACTAGTTTTTGCGCTTTTTCTATCTGTTGATTGGCATGGACCAATACATGGTAGCCATCGTTAGCGAGTGTGCGGCAAATGGCGGCACCTATGCCACCGCTACCGCCTGTGATGAGTGCATGTTTCATGTTGGTGCCCTTAAAAGTGACTCTGTGTTAAGCATCACGGCAGCGCGGCCTTCTAATAGCAAATCGTCTGTAGCATACAGTGTGAACGTATACAAAATACTGCTTTCACTACTATGAATACGTGTTGCCTCGATAGTAAGTGCTTGCTTAATATTATCTAGGCGTGGGTGGTGAACCGTAGTACCGCGAATACTGAGAAGAAATCCTGCGCGAGGATTTTTTTGGTCAGTAGATGTTAATAATGCTCCATGCACAGCCATTGCTTGCGCAGCATATTCGACGCCACAAGCAGTGCTAAGCTGCTCACGATAGCGCAGAGGATTGTTAGTCAGCTGGTGGCTGGTAGCACTGCAAGAAATAGATTGCTCATTCCAGTTTGTTACGTGTTCCAGTAGGCACATGCCGCCTTGGTGAGGAATGTGTGCCTCTATCCATGCTTTATCTATATTAGGTTGTGTTGTTAACATGGCATAATCTCTACCGATATGCGCATATGCTCAAGGTAATCTAGGACGACTGTTGTGGCCTGTCGTTGTGCAAGGGCTATTAATAGTGGCAAGCAACGAGCGGCAGGTATCGTTGTCCGCAAATGCTCCAATGCAGGGTGTGCTAATTGGTCGGCTGGTGCATCTGTTAAGCAGATTTGTATTTTTGCCATCGAATGTTGGTTGATGGTTGGTGAAAACACCATGCCGGCACCAAGAACACCTGGCATTGGGCGGACATGATTCAATGGTTCAGGGTAGCCAGTATCACTAGCAATGAGTATGGTTGATATCGTGTCTGCGGTTACTTGAGTAATGGCCTCTAATAGTCCAGCACTAAAGCTTGCATCATGAGCACATAACACTGAAATAGGTGTTTTTGCCCCAGTTGCAATACTCCAGTAACCAGCGGCTGCGTTATGCACAGAGTTATGAAACCGAGTGGGTGATATTTGCCTGTCATTTGAAGCCAGTGTTTTACAAATTTCATGGCAGTTTTTCCCATCACCACTAGAAGAGGTATACACGCAAGCGAGGTTTGCAGGGTTTTCACCTGCAGCTTGTGCAGCTTCTAAGCCTACAGCAAGCGTTAGCCTGACCAGCTCGCCACTGCGACGGCGTTCGGCAGCAGGCAATATCATCGGTGCAGGCAAGATAGCTGCTTGTGCTTGGTAATGATTGTTTTCTGCCAGGATGGCGATACTATCTGACCACGTTGTTAAGCCTGGACCAATGAGGCCAATGCCATTGACGTATGCAGCAAGGGTTGATGTGGGGGTGTTTGCCATGGTTAGTTAGCCTTCCCAAAAATCAAGCTACAGTTAGT
>JAZGEZ010000058.1:0-10517 GCA_036479055.1 Methylophilaceae bacterium
AACTTTTTAACGGGCATTTCACACCTGTCACCTTCACCATAAAATCATGCTTCACATCAAACCAGTTAGGCCAGTTCACTTTATAAGCTGCTTGGAATAAATCTTCTTCATTCGCATATTGGCCACGTGCAACTTGCCACAACACGCGCGTGGCTATACGCGAGTGCAAATTAATTTTGTAGCACACCGCAATATCACCTAAAAAGGCCACACCACCATCCGTCTGCTTAATGTTTTTTGCGCCGCATGTTTTCAGCTCACTCACGAGCAGCGCTTCTAAGCCGCGTGGGCAGGTTGCAAAAAATTGTTGGTTCATAGTGTTTCCAATATTGAATAAAGTTTTTGATACCCGTTATGCTCATGCAGTTTGTCCAAAAACTCGGTAAAATCGATGATATGTTCATGGTTTAACTTAAGCGCCCGCTCCCTGAATTTCTTCTCTGTCAGCTTCACCGGGTCTTTAAAGCCGAATACAATGATATTGCCTGGCTTACCAGTCGGTAACACCAGTACGCGACCTAAGAATGTTTGCTCGATTCGTTGCAGGTAGATATCAAAATTCTTATCTGATCCCCATAAATTAATCAAAAATATACCGTTGTCTTTCAGCACGTCATAACACATGTCAAAAAAGTCTGGTGTACAAAACCCATCAGGAATCCCATCAGAATCAAAACCATCAATCATCAAGCAGTCCTGACTAAGCGGGTTGTTCTCCATATAGTGCAAGCCATCGCCTTTAATGACATTTAGCCTTTCATCGTTGTCAGGCATAAAGAAATGACTACGTGCAATATCAATCACTTGCTGATTAATCTCAACCACGGTCTGCTTAATACCTGGGCAGTACCCGTGCATATACTTGGTGACGGACCCCCCACCTAAGCCAATCATCAACAAATCTTTAATGTTCTCAGAAAACAATAAGAAATACATCAATGCACGTGAGTAGTTAAACACCAGTATCAGAGGTGATGCTACCAACATGCCACTTTGCACTGTCTTGGAACCTAGATGCAATTGGCGAATACCATCAACCTCAGTGACTTCAACAACATTATCTGCAGCGACACTCTTGTGTATTTTTCGACTAAAAAAGCCCATCACTTGCTCTCCACATCATCGGCAGACTCCACTTCTAAAACTGTTTTAAACTTACAATTCAACTCCATTAGCAACGTATCAATATACTTAACTTCTAAATTAACTTTTGTGCCCACTTTCAACTCAGGCAAACTGGGGACTTTAGTGATAAAAAACATCCCATCTAAACGCACCAAATTCTCACGCCAAACAGTGGCTGTTACTTCGGTCAAGTTTTCTTGAATCAAATACTGTAAACACCAATAACGCTCCATACGTGTTTGAAACTCATTATAGGTCTGATAAGTTTGATCAAAATCGCGCATAATCGTCTGCAAAACACCCTCTTCAGCTTTATAAGGTGCTTCTTGCTGATTAAGCAGTGCAATTAATTGCCGCTGATTGATTAAATCAACCGCACGTCGCAACGGAGAAGTGCACCATGCGTATTGATCAAGCCCCATCCCCTGATGTGGTGTTGCTTCTATCGTCATAAACACCTTGCCACCTGTTTGTGCCCGATATAAACCAGCAAAACTACCCTTGCTCAGTACTTCACCCCATGTGCTGTTAGCATAGATCATCAGCTCCGCCACCAATTTATCCATTGGCGAGCCACGCTCACGCGTGACGATGCTAACAATGCCGTCTTCCACATAAAAGTTATAATCAATCTGTGGTGCGCGGTCTGGCTCATATTTGCCACGTGCTTTTTCTAATGATTCTGCAAAGCCGTGCAAAAACGTCAGATCACCCCAGAGCGGATGTCCACTATCCTTATCTAAAGTTTTCTCATTGAACAACGGCTCTAAAGTGTCATGCCGTAAATTTTTAGCCACCTTAACCATTTCGACTTTTGATTCATGTGAAGCAATGGTTAGATCTGGCGCCACCTCACAATACAAACTTAAGGCTGGTCGAACTTCCCCTTCATCCAAACTAAATGGACGGACAACAGCTTCTGGCAACATGGTGATTTTATTGCCTGGCATATACACGGTAGAAAGCCGATTCAACACAATCGAATCCAACGCAGTACCAGGCTTCACCGCTAAAGATGGCGCGGCAATATGAATCCCCACACGTTTATTGCCGTTATCTAGGTCAGCCACACTAAATGCATCATCAATCTCAT
Source organism: Methylophilaceae bacterium (assembly GCA_036479055.1). Classification (GTDB taxonomy): domain Bacteria; phylum Pseudomonadota; class Gammaproteobacteria; order Burkholderiales; family Methylophilaceae. Next base: position 2,219 of record JAZGEZ010000058.1, read on the forward strand.
TCGTCGCTGCATCATCGATACTAAATACAGCCACATCCGCTACAGGCAAATCTGCTACCAATGATGCATAGTCGGTCACTGCGTCATATTCTGGAAAATCTGTTCCATCGGCAAACATCTCACGCAAAAAGGCCCCCAAGTGGTAATCGTGTGCATTGGTAATTAACCCAGCATCAAACATCACGCTTAACGCCACACGTTTAGAAGTTTGTGCCGCCTCTTCTATCGCCTTCCATTCCACGCTGTTTTTATCTGGGCTGTAAATAAGCTTATCTGCCTTTTCTGCAAAGCCCTCTGGCAACTGCTTTTTATTCAACGCCTCAACCCACTCATTCATTTGAATGGCTTGCAAGCGTTTACGCTCTACAGCAGCTAAAGCCAGCTTCAACGTTTCTTCAGGTGCCGCTTTATATCGGCCTTTACCTTTACGATAAAAATAAACAGGCGCAGCGTGGACTTTAATCGCCGTTGCTGCCATTTGTATATTGGTTGGGCTATCCCCATAATAAGCTTTCGCTAAATCTTGAAAACCAAACTCCGCCTCTTCACAACATTCCCATAAAAATGCCGTGTCTAATGTTTCTGCTTCAGCTTGCGCTTGCTCTATAAAGCTATCTAGCGGCTCTTCAAAATTGAGCAATACATTAGCTGTCTTAATTTTAGATCGCTTGCCCGATGCCGCCTCTACTTGCAAGCTACCAGGGTTTTCCGTCTTGATTGTAGCGACTTTAAAATGGCCGCTTTCCTCGTAAAATACGTTCATACTTCTCGTTCACTTAATTGATAGCCGCAATGATACATGAGTGCTAGCGCAATGCATGTTAGAAAATGTAACTTATGCTTGATAAACCATCTAAAATAGCATGATGCGAATGCTACACTGGGACAACCGCTTTACACGCGAACTCCCACAAGACCCCATCACAGAAAACAATACGCGCCAAGTGCCCAATGCCTTATGGTCAGCAGTACAACCCACCCCTGTAAAAAACCCACAACTATTAGCCTATAGTCCAGAAGTTGCTAGTATGCTTGGCCTGACCAAAACCGACATGCAAGATGCCAGCATGATCAACACCTTAGCAGGCAACCATACGTTAGAGGGTATGCTAACCTACGCAACACGCTATGGCGGCCATCAATTCGGCCATTGGGCTGGGCAACTAGGTGATGGCAGAGCCATTGTGTTGGGTGAATTAATAAATGATGACAAACGCTATGAATTACAACTCAAAGGTGCTGGCATCACGCCTTATTCACGCAGTGCAGATGGCCGCGCGGTATTACGCTCTAGCTTACGTGAATTTTTATGTAGCGAAGCCATGCATCATTTAGGCGTGCCGACCACACGCGCATTGAGCTTGATCAGTACAGGCGATTTGGTTAATCGCGATATGTTTTACGATGGCAACCCGACAATGGAACCAGGTGCAATTGTCTGTCGTGTAGCACCGACCTTTACCCGCCCTGGCCATTTTGAACTGATGGCTAGCAATGGCGAGCTAGACTTACTCAAACGCTTTATCGGTTTTACCATTGATAGAGACTTTACTGATTGGCTACCGACAACTGGCTTAACACTAGACACAGAAAATCCATCTACAGAATTGATTGAGGCATGGTTTAAAGAAATTTGCGCGCGGACAGCAACCCTCATGGCGCACTGGATGCGTGTCGGTTTTGTGCATGGCGTCATGAATACCGATAATTTATCGATTATTGGCCTCACCATTGACTATGGCCCATACGGCTGGATAGACAATTTCGACCCTGGATGGACACCCAACACCACAGACGCACAAAACAAGCGTTATTGCTACGGTCGCCAACCAGATATTGCACGTTGGAACATGGAACGCCTAGCCGATGCGCTTGCCGTCATATTGCCTAATACTGAAGGCCTGGCGGATGCCATTACCCATTATGACAATGTCTATATGCAAGCACTCACCCAATCACTAGCAGGTAAATTTGGCTTAGATCACTGGCAAGATAGCGGCCAAAATAACGACGGCGAAATGATTAACCACATTTTTGAACTCATGACACGCGCTGAAGTAGATATGACGTTATTCTTTACCCACTTAGCAACATTAGATATAACACAACCCAATATCAACACCATTAGCGATGCTTTTTATACTGAAGAAGGCTTAAAACAATTTGGCGATGATATACAGCAATGGCTCAACACCTATACGCAAAGAGTGCAACAAAACACACAACCACCAGAACAGCGTTTGCAAACAATGCAATCACACAACCCTAGATACGTACTGCGCAATTATCTAGCGCAAGAAGCCATTGATTTAGCTGAAAAAGGTGACGACAGCCGCTTACTCACATTATTGGAACTATTAAAAAACCCTTACACAAAGCAAGCAGGCATGGAGCAGTTTGAACAAAAACGCCCCGACTGGGCGCGGCAGAAAGCAGGCTGCTCTATGTTGTCGTGTAGTTCATAGTACTCTAGCCTGCCACGCTCACTTAATATGGCAAAACCTTTAATAGTAAATTATTCTAATCATAACTATAGATATTAAAAATATAAACCATTGTATTTTATAAATAAATATATTAATATTCTAATCATAACTTAAAATATAACACTTGGTGATACATGCGCCCAACCAACCAAATAGCCAGAGACCGTTTAGATACAACACTTAGCCGCCAAGCACCAAGCTCAGCAGCTGTGCTTGCGAAAGCGCTCAACGTGAGCGTAGCAACTATTCATCGTATGCTACGTGAAAGGGGCGATACGATTGTTCGCCAAGGTGCAACCAAAAATACGCGCTACGCCTTGCGTCGCCCATTACGCGGACAGATGCAGGCCTTCCCCATTTATCGTATAGACCAAACAGGTCAAGGTCATCTTATTGCGCATTTAGAACTCACTCGGCCACAAGGTTCGTTATTGAACCTCAACAATATGCAGTGGCCGACGGACACCACCCATCAAGGCTGGTGGGGCGGTCTTCCATACCCGTTATACGACATGCGCCCACAAGGATTTTTAGGCCGCCATTTTGCCCACCACATTGCATCAGATTTTAGCGTTTCGGAAAACCCTGACAATTGGTCAGATGACGACATTGTCTACGTACTGAGCACGCGCGGAATAGATTGCATTGGTGATTTAATTATTGGCAATGCTGCTTACCAACGTTGGTTAAATACACGCAACATTACACCATCCGCCATCAATGAAAACGCACTGCCTGACCAATACGCCCAACTAGCGACCAATGCAAGCGACCTCGGCAATGCAGGTTCGAGTGCTGGTGGTGAATTCCCAAAATTCACTGCTTATAGACCTTTATCTAACAGCCAAACACCGCATGTATTGGTTAAATACTCTGGCGCTGATGCTTCACCGCCTGTAGAACGCTGGTCAGATTTGCTAATTTGTGAACATTTGGCACTCACTACACTAGCGCAACACACCAACATTAACGCCGCTAAAAGCCGCATTTTATTCGGGCAAGGCAGAACATTTTTAGAAGTCGAGCGCTTCGACCGTATTGGTGAATTTGGACGTAGCCCTGTTATATCACTTGCTAGTATAGACAGCGCTTTTATTGGTTCTGCAGATGACAACTGGGGCACCCCAGTCACGCAATTGGTTAGACGAGGCTTAACCACGCAAGCTACTATTGATGAGACGCTGATTATTGCTTGGTTTGGTAGGCTCATTGGCAATACGGACATGCATCTTGGCAACCTGTCCTTCACCTTTGAGTACAACGAAAATGAAACAGCAACTCTCAAACTAACGCCAGTCTATGACATGCTACCCATGCTTTATAAACCCCTGGCTGGCGGCGAAGTCCCGAACAAGACATTCACTGGAAAACTACCGTTACCACAAGAGCAAGCACAGTGGGAAATAGCGCACAGCACCGCGTTGCTATTTTGGCTCACTGCCAGCCAAGACACCCGAATTAGCCAAGGATTCAGAGATATTTGCACCCAAAATCATCAACAACTGAATGCATTAAACCTTTAGCCGTAGCCAGTATTCCAGCAAAAAAAAAGCATCTATTTTAAATGTTGAAACTCAGAACAAAGCTGACTTCCCATTTTTCTGGAAGCGACAAAGTACATCAAATAAATCAATTTAACATTACGTAAAATCATTAGGTGTGATTACGTGACATACATAGAGGTTTTTTGAAACAACCATGTACTATAGTAGTCATACAAACTCATCAGCAATGATGCATGTTTGCACTAACAACCAAAGGAGAATGACTATGTGGACAACACCAGCAGCGACAGAAATGCGTTTCGGCTTTGAAGTTACAATGTACGTAATGAACAAATAAGCTTAACGCTTAAAACAAAAACCCAGCTTAGGCTGGGTTTTTTATTGGCTGAAATTAATTTTGGCGGCACATTCTGTGCGTTGCGCGGGCCACCTTGAACGTCTAATCATACTGGTTATAGGTGAATAAAGGTGATGTGTATTCACCAAGTTTCAGTCGCCCTTCACTGTCACGGTCGGCAAATACTACCTTGGGATTACGCGCATCCATCTCAAGCTGTCCCTCACATAAATTTTTCCCAACGAAAACAGATAAGATGAAAGGCTTCTCATTTTCAACTCCCTTTGTAAGTACTTGGTTAAATTTTGATGCCAGCACCCCTGCATACAAATGATATTTACCTTCATACGAATGAATTGCTAAGTATCCATTTCTACCACCGCCCTCTCCGTCAAGAAGAGGTAATTGATTGAAGTGCAGTATTGAGAACAGACAGAGTTCAATTTCTTCCAAATGTGCAGAAATCTTGACTGTGTCAATCTTGAAAGGAAATATACTCTCTAAAGACAAGACAAAAGCCATGACTAAACTTTTCGATGAAAGTGGCTTGACTGCTGGGGGAAGTGCAAGGTGCACAACTTTGTTAGTTGAATCTATTTTATTAACCTTCTGCGAAGCCATTTTAGTAAGTGCCTTAGCCATCTGTGTATCTACACTTCTAACATAATCACGTATTGGTCCTTGATTCTTAAGTTCTGGGTGACAGACAGAATGAGCTATATCAGCAATGTAAGGAATACCTTTGATCGCATTAGGGGAAACACCTTGGACTTTTTTGAGCTTTCCTGTAACAAACGATGTATACCCTCTAATACCAATTAACAGCGCTCTGATATCGCCCTCATTGAATGTGCCTTCGTATAAACGAAGTAGTGAGTCGGACATCAAGGCTACATGCTTTGGGCTGACACATTTAAGATTTTGAGAATCTCCAGCACTTTCCTTCTCATCCATAATTTTAACCTTTACTTTACATTAGTCTTACGTACGATTTTAAGCCAAAAATAGGTATTACAAGTAGTTGGTCAAAGGTAAAACTACGTCACTGATGCAGAATGTTTTATCTACACCTTTTATTAGTTATCTTAGTTTAAAATACCCAGCATGGATCACCGCATACCCGTCACCCTGCTTACTGGCTTTTTAGGCTCCGGTAAAACCACCTTACTTAATAAGCTACTTACTCATCAAGGCATGAAAGATGCTGCTGTGATTATTAATGAGCTAGGCGAAGAAGGGTTAGACCATATTTTGGCGCAAAATGTGGATAGTAGTTATGTGGCTGATAATGCAGTGTTACTACAAAATGGTTGTCTATGCTGCACGCTGAGTAATGAATTAGCCGACACTATGCGCGATTTGTATTTTAAGCGCTCGATGGAAGCGATTCCACAATTTAGCCGGTTAGTGATTGAAACTACTGGCATGGCAGACCCTGGGCCGATTATGGCTAACCTAATGAGTGAGCCGGTGATTGAGTCGGTCTATCGCTTAGACGCCGTTGTGGTGACCATCGATGCCATGTATGGCTTGCAGCAATTAGACCAACATGAAGAAGCACGTAAACAGGCAGCGGTAGCCGATGTGTTGTTAATCACTAAAACAGATATTGCCACGGCAAAACAAACCGACGCATTAAAAGAAAGGTTGATTGCCATTAACCCTGGTGCAACTCAACACAAAGTGTTGCATGGGAAGATTGAACCCAGCTTTATAATTGATGTCGGTTTATTTGATCCAACTGGTAAACGTGCCGAACCTGAACGCTGGTTACGTGCGCCGCTTAAGCCAGCGAAGCAACCTGCCAACAGTTTAGGTGGCAAGCTACCCACCAGCACAGACAATACACATGATGAAATTAATAGCTTTACCGTCACCCTGCCGACTGGCATTAACTGGAAAAGCTTTAAACCGGTATTGTTAAAACTATGCCAAACCCATGGCGAGAATCTGTTGCGCCTTAAAGGCATACTCCACGCTGAAGACCAGCCACATCCGCTAGCCATTCATGCCGTGCACTTTACACCCTACCCTGCGACCTTATTAGTGGACTGGCAAGAAGCTGAGCCAATGAGTCGTGTGGTTTGTATAGGCAAAGGGGTGGATGAAGATGCGATTAGGAAACTGCTCACGCAGATTTAGCTCTTAAGCACTTTCTAACGTCGACTTCCGAACCTAACACCTGCTAAGTTGTTCTGATGGATGGCAAACGACTCGAAGACAAGGCAAAAGAAAGTTAAAAAACGGAGCTTATATGTGATAAGTGAGTATTTTTCACTTTCTTTTAACGCCGTATTCGTGAGTTAGGTATTTGTCAGGGCAAGTTAGTCCAGATTTTGTCGAGCCTTTTGGTGGACACAGGAAATGGTGTTTTAAGTTCTTGTGCAAACAGTGATACACGGAGCTCTTCAATCAACCAGCGAAAATCTTGCAGGTCTGGCGACACATCGCCTAGCTTGCTTTGCTTTTCTACTTCCGCTTTCCATTTATCCCAATGCATACCAATGCTAGCCGCATGTTTCCCATCACGGTCAGGGTTGCTCGGTTGCTTCTCTATTCTTAAGCGTAAGGCTTTGATATAACGTGGCAAGTGTTGCATGTGCCCCCACGGGGTTTGGCTAAAGCAGTTTTTATAGAGCAGTTGATTAGTTTGGTTTTCTACATCTTTACTGAGTCTATTGGCACGCACTGGCATCGCATCGCGTTTAGCCGCGAGCGCGTGATATTCAACCGCGACAACGGTAGCGATACGACATAGCGCATCTTTCACCACTGGCAACCGTGTTCTGGCACGTTGTTTTAAGGCCATAAATTCATCGGTGTTACGCGGTAAGTCGTCCTCACCAATAAAGGCTCTATCAGCAATGGCTGACAATAAGTCTTCACGTAAATCATCAGCATCCATGATGTTACGTAGCTGCATGGCGTATTGGTTAAAGTTAGGCAGGCCTTTTTGTAGCTGCTTCATTTGTTGCTTGAGCTCAAAGCGCATGAGTCGGCAAACGCCCGCACGGTGCGAAACATTAGCTGCTTGCTCAGTATCAAACAGTTTAATGGCAACGCTGTCTTCATTATCTTCTAGCGCTGGATAACCCGTAAGCTGATGACCTTCTTTGGTAAAGGTGAGCGTGGCAGGCAAATCGCCAAAGTCCCACTGCTTAATATCAGATTTTTCAATGTCATTGGTCGTGCTACTTCTAAACGTGAGTTGCGCGGCATTACCTAATTGTTTCTTCAAGCCATGCCAATCACGCCCCATGCCTAGCTCGCGCTGTTCTTCATCAATCACACTAAAATTCATGAAGAAGTGCTCTGGCAGCTTATCGATCATAAAGTCATCAGCGCCAAGCTTGAGACTGGTTTGCTGCTGAATATAACTAACCAAGGCCGGCAAGATTGGTTGCGCGCCTATTTTGGCTTGCTCTAAAAACCCTGTAACGAAATCGGGCACTGGGACACAGACACGGCGAAAGGTTTTCGGCAATATTTTAATTAATGCGGTCACTTTTTCGCGCAACATGCCTGGCACCAGCCATTCGGCACGCGTGGCATCCAGCGGATTGAGCAATGCCAGTGGGATGGTGGCCGTGACACCATCTAATACATGGCCTGGCTCGAAGCGATATTTGAGATTAATGGTCACGCCATCCATTTCCATGATCTCAGGAAATTGCGCCTCGGTCACACTATCGGCCGTGTGGCGCATTAAGTCGTCTTTAGTTAAAAAGAGTAACTTAGGGTTTTCTTTTTCTGCCTCTTTTCGCCACGCTTCAAAACCAATACCATTAACGATTTCTTGCGGCACAATTTTGTCGTAAAAGGCCACCAGCGTATGCTCATCTACCAGCACATCTTGCCTTCTGGCTTTATGCTCTAACTCCTCAATTTCGGCGATTACGCTTCTATTTGCATTTACAACTGAGGCTTTTGTGTCTAACTCCATATTAGCTAGCGCTTCACGCAAAAATATC
>JAZGEZ010000059.1:0-3871 GCA_036479055.1 Methylophilaceae bacterium
AGCCAAACAGTATGATTACTGCTCGTCAGGGTTGTCCGCTATTGCTTGGCATAGGTGAAGGTGAAAATTTTATTGCTTCAGACGTATCAGCAGTGCTTGCTGCGACGCGTAAAGTAATTTACTTAGAAGATGGTGATGTCGCTGAAATAAAAGCCAGTGGTGTTATCATTTGGGATAACACAGATACGCAAATAGAACGAGAAATCCATGTAAGCGATGTTTCATTGGCAAGTTTAGAGCTAGGTCCTTATGCGCATTACATGCAAAAAGAAATCCATGAGCAACCACGTGCATTAACAGATACGATTGAAGCAGTGATAGATGATGCAAGTTTTTCATCCGCGCTATTTGGACAAGAGGCAGCTGAAGTTTTTAAACAAGTGGATAGTATTTTAATTCTGGCAGCTGGTACCAGTTATTATGCAGGGCTGACTGCTAAATATTGGTTAGAGAGTATTGCCGGCTTACCGACCAATGTAGAAATTGCGAGTGAATACCGCTATCGCACTTCTGTGCCAAATAAAAAACAACTGATCGTGACCATTTCACAGTCAGGCGAGACGTTAGACACAATGGAAGCGCTCAAGCATGCACAAAGCTTAGGTCAGCACTTAACTTTATCAATATGTAATGTACAAGAAAGCGCCCTACCCCGTGCTTCAAAATTAGTTTTGTATACACGTGCTGGGGCAGAGATTGGCGTCGCATCTACTAAGGCATTTACGACACAATTGGTGGCTTTATTTACCTTGGCAGTGACTTTGGCAAAACAGCGTGGAGTATTAAATGATGTACAAGAAAATGAGTATTTGGATGCATTGCGTCACTTACCGGTTAGTGTGCAGTTTGCGCTTAACTTAGAACCGCAGATTAGCGAGTGGGCTAAACGCTTTGGTGATAAAGAGCATGCGTTATTTTTAGGGCGTGGTATACACTATCCCATCGCGATGGAAGGCGCTTTAAAACTTAAAGAGATTTCCTATATTCATGCTGAGGCGTATCCAGCTGGTGAACTTAAGCACGGTCCATTGGCGTTGGTGGATAGTAATATGCCTGTCGTTGTCATCGCACCGAATGATGTGTTGTTAGAAAAAGTAAAATCTAACATGCAAGAAGTAAGCGCACGTGGAGGAGAGTTGTTTGTCTTTGCTGATGACGATAGTCACTTTAAAGAGTCCGAAGGTGTGCATGTGATTCGTACGCCACGTCATGTGGGTGTACTTTCCCCAATTTTGCATACTATTCCTGTGCAGTTGTTGTCATATCACGTTGCGCTGCTTAAAGGGACGGATGTCGATAAACCTAGAAACTTAGCAAAAAGTGTGACTGTGGAGTAATCGAAAACAGAATTAAGGCTATAGCCAATCCCAGTTAGTTCTTTCTTTATGCGGCGCATTACGCATTGCCCAATCCCATATAACGGGTGGAATGAAACGCATGAACCTTGCCACCCAGCCCATTTGCCATGGAATAACAATAAATCGGCGTTTGTTTTCTATCGCCTTAATCAATTTTTGTGCAAAAATATTTGCATCCAATAAAAAAGGCATTTTATATTGATTGACGTCTGTCATTGGGGTGCGGATATAACCAGGCGCAACCGTTGTAACATGAATATCATATGCCCTCATTTCCACCCGTAAACTCTCTAGATAGCTAATGGCAGCTGCTTTGCTTGCGCTATAGGCTCCAGCTCCAGGTAAACCACGAACACCTGCAACACTGGCAATCCCGACAAATTGTGCTTGTTGTTGTGAATGGTTTTTCATCGCAGCAACAAAGGGGTTAAACGTATGCACCATTCCCATCACATTAATATCCATCACTGCTTGAAAGGCAGAAATATCTTCTTGGTGCTCTGTTAGTGTGCCGCGGCTAACACCAGCACTGGCGATGACAATATTAGGCGCACCAAAACGGGTAATATAATCTCTCGCTGCAGTACGTAGCGCATCATAATCTCTTACATCAACAACATAAATGGCACAGGTGGTGTTGTAATCTCTTTTGAGCTCATCGGCGAGTTGTTGCAAAGCATTAAGTTTGCGTCCAATCAAGCCTAGCGTGATTTCTTGGTGCTTATATTGTGTGGCATATTCCTTTGCCAAGGCTAGACCGATGCCACTAGAAGCACCTGTAATAAATATTTTTTTCATATGTGAACGTGTAAAAAAACCGCTGCCTAATTAAAACAGCGGGCTTAGTGTAATGTTATTTAAGTCTACTTGGCAACTTGACTTTATCAGCTGCCTTGTTTACTTTTTTGCTGGTTTTTTAGCTTTAGTAGCACGAACATTTTTAACAATATAGTCTACAACTTGTAACGCTTTTACGTTGCTGCCAGCCATTGTGCCAGAAGTGATGTATTTACCATCTACGACTAAGCTAGGTACACCAGTTGCACCTGATGCACGAAAAACTTGTGCAGCACGTTTAAGTTTGGCGTTAACAGTAAACGATTTAAATGTTTTTTCCACTTTTGCACGATCAAGACCGCCTTCATTGGCAATCCAATCAATCGTTGCTTTTTCTTTTGTTGGATCCAACGTTTTTTGTTTGTGAATCGCCGCAAACAAACTGCTGTGTAATTTGTCAGAAACACCTAATATTTCCATCGTGTAATATGCTTTTACCATGGGTGCCCACTTTGGGTTTGGCAAACCTGGCATACGTACAAAGTTAATATCAGCAGGCTTATTTTTGAGCCATGCGTGTAAAGGCTTCTCCATTTGGTAGCAATGCCCACAGCCATACCAAAAAATTTCCATCACTTCAATTTTTTTAGGGTTGTTAGTTGGAATGGTTTTTGCGACCGCGTCAAACTCTTGACCGAGTTTTGGTTCTGCAAATACGGTACTACTTAAGCTGATGCTGGTTAAAAGTAACATCATAGAGATTAATATTTTTTGCATGCTTTATCCTAAATTTTTTATTTATTTAATTGGTTAGTATGTATATAACTAACGATAACAGACATCAAAAGATGACAATAAATTCCATCTATTTTAGTGGTTACCTAGCGCTTTTTTTCTGAGCTGATCTTAATGAGGTCTGTACTAAAGTTATTCTTGGTTAAATTATCACGCACTTTATTAATTGACTCAATATTGCTCAATGGGCCAACACGTACACGATGCCATGTGCCTTTATCTTGGATGTTAGCTGTTTGAACAATCGCTTCAAAACCCTGTAATGCCAGTTTAGCCTTAAGATTATCTGCATCCGCTTCATTTTTAAAGGAGCCTACTTGTAAAAAATAGCTGACCTTTTTAATTTTAATGTCTGCATCGTTGATTTCTTTAACGGTAACAGTACTTTCAGTTTCTGGCAGGATGGTGTAAAAATCAAGATCATCATCTTGTTTTGTATTGGCCTCTTCAGGAATTGCTTCAATTTGTGCTGCATTGATTTTTCTATCCTCAAACGGGCTGGTATCACCTTTGAGGTAGATGGTTAACGCAACGGTTGCCCCGACGCCTAGTAAAAGTCCAATCAGGAAACCTGATAAGAATGGACTGCCACTACTCGTTTTTTTTGCTTTAGGTTTGTAATCTCTACTCATTTTTATCGTTACCTATTCATAATAGTTACATTTTACTCGGCGCGCTGACACCAAGCAAATTTAACCCGTTTTTTAAGACTTGTTGAGTGGCTGTAATGAGAGCCATCCTTGCTAATTTGGTTGGTTCATCATCAACTAAAAATTTAGTGTCATTGTAATAGCTGTGTAAATCACCAGCACACACTTTTAAGTAGTTAGCAATGGTGTGCGGTGTTAAATCGTCTGCAGCATTTTTTACCACTTCTGGAAATTCACTCAGCTTTTGCATAAGTGTTGTTTCCTGCTTAGATGATAGTGCGCTTAAATCAT
>JAZGEZ010000060.1:0-7532 GCA_036479055.1 Methylophilaceae bacterium
GCTGTCCTGATGTTTTATCAAAGGCATCTGGCATGAGCGCATTAACACCCAGCCCGTGCATGAATTGGCTACCCCAGTGCATGGGGATAAACGTCTGCGATGGACTGACTTCATCAGAGGTTTGCACGGCTATATTGATGCTGCCACGTTTATTACTGACTTTAACAACATCACCTTCTTTAATAGAACGACGCTGCATATCATCAGCATTCATAGAAATGACGGGCTCTTCTACATGGTTAAACAGTTGTGCAACATTACCTGTACGGCTCATACCGTGCCATTGATCGCGTAAGCGGCCAGTAAGTAAATGTAATGGATAGCGTGCGTTCGTATTGTCAGCTGTCGGTTTGTAGCTAGGGTTGGTGAAGTGTGCTTTGCCGCCTTCTTGCTGAAATATGCCATCAGTGTATAGGCGGACTTTCCCTTTTGTTTCACCAGTGGCAAATGGCCATTGTTGTGGCCCATTTTTAACAAGAAAATCATAGCTTAAACCGGTAATGTCTAAATCGCGTCCACGAGTGGTTTCGCGGTGCTCGTTAAAAATTTCTTCTGTAGTGGCATAAGCAAACAGGTTTAATTTCTTAGATTGATTTTTAGAAAGTTTTTTCTCTAAACGTTGTGCAAAATCAACCGCAATTTTCCAATCATGACGTGCTTCGGCAGGTGGTGAAACTGCTGGGGTAATGCGAGTAATGCAACGCTCGGAGTTTGTCACGGTACCTTCTTTTTCACCCCAAGTACTCGCAGGTAAAAGCACATCGGCATAATGGCAAGTATCGGTATTGTTAAATGCATCTTGCACGACAACCAATTCAGCTTGGCCTAGTGCTTCTACTACGCTGTTAAGGTTGGGCATAGATTGCGCAGGGTTTGTACAAGCAATCCAAATCGCTTTAATGCTACCATCTTTAACAGCTTCGAACATCTCAACAGCCGTTTTTCCTGGTGTCTCAGGCACACTGTCAATGCCCCATAATTGTGCAACTTCTGCTCGATCAGCAGCACTGGCTAAATTGCGGTGGCCTGATAATAAGTTAGCCATGCCGCCCACTTCTCGTCCACCCATTGCATTGGGCTGGCCTGTCAGTGAGAGTGGCCCCGCACCTTCTTTGCCAATTTGACCTGTGGCCAAATGCAGGTTGATGAGCGCCGCATTTTTATCTGTACCGTGTATAGATTGATTGAGGCCTTGGCAGTACATCGAAAGTGTAGGACCTTGTCCAAACCATTTGGCTGCTTGGATAATATCCGTTTCATTAATACCACAAATATCTGCCACCATTTTTGGCGTATATTCACGCACGGTATTTTTAAGTGCGTCGAAGCCCACGGTATGTTGCTTGATGTAATCAATATTGAGCAGGTCTTCCCATAGCATGACGTGCAACATACCATTAAATAAAGCGACATCTGTGCCTGGCAATATAGGTAAATGTAAGTCAGCGGCTTGTGCGGTATCCGTTAGTCTTGGATCCACAACAATGATTTTCATATCGGGATTTTTGGCTTTTGCATCTTCGATACGGCGGAAAATAATAGGGTGTGCAAATGCGGTATTACTGCCTGCAATAAATAAGCAATTTGTATGGTCAATATCTTCGTAGCAGGCTGGTGGCGCATCGGCACCAAGCGTAGCTTTGTAACCTGTTACAGCTGAGCTCATACAAAGGCGTGAGTTGGTATCAACATTGTTGGTACCAATTAAGCCTTTTGCTAGCTTATTAAATACGTAATAATCTTCAGTGAGTAATTGTCCCGAGATATAAAAAGCAACAGAATCTGGTCCATGTTCAGCAATAATTTCCGCAAAACGATTGGCTAAATAATCTAAAGAAACATCCCAAGAAGCGCGTTTGCGTACGGTCTCACGGCTGAGCCGCATTTCTGGGTATAGTGCGCGAGTATCAGGTTTTGCGCTTAAATGTAGGGTAGCACCCTTGGTGCAGAGTCGTCCAAAGTTGGCTGGGTGGTCAGGATCACCTTTTACGTTAGTAATTTTGTCATTTTCTGATTCGATAATGACGCCGCAACCTACGCCACAGTAGCAGCATGTGCTTTTGGTCATATTGGTTTTAGTTACAAATGTAATGGGTGATTCAACCGTCAAACTTAAAGCTCCAAATACACAATATTATCTTTAATTTTAGTTTTGAAGCATTCGGTCTTGCCCTCATCAGGCTCATCTGCTTTGCCATCTACTAAGCTAATTTTCCAATTATGAAGCGGGCAGGCTACTTTGTCTCCAAAAACGATACCTTGAGACAGTGGCCCTGCTTTATGAGGGCAGCTATTATTGAGGGCGAACACGCGATCATCTTCTGTGCGAAACACCCCGATATCACCTTTTTTGCCGCGTACTACACGCGAACCTAGTTTAGGAATATCGGTTAAAGGGCAAACTTTTATCCAGCTCATAATAACTCCAAAGTCAATGTTGGCTTACGAAATAGCCAATAAGTAAATTAATAAGAAATTTAATACAAAAGAAAAAATGGCTAACCATTGCCATTTTTGTAGATGTGCGCGGGCAATAAGTGGTACACGCTGTATGGTTAATGGCTTAAACTCACCATGTTCAAGAGCTAATAGCATTTCATCTGATGTGGTAAAGCGCTTGTCGATATCTCTAGCAACTGCTTTGAGTATAATGTTTTCTAACCAGCTAGGGAGCTCAGGTCGATATCTTGTTGGGCGTACAGGCGCACCAAAATGCGGCATTTGAAAAGGCTCAATCTCACCATAAGGGTATTTCCGCGTCAGTAAATAATAAAGTGTGACGCCAGCGGCATAGATATCGGTAGCAATATCTGCTTCTTTTCCATCAAATAATTCAGGTGCCATATAGCTAGGCGTTCCTGGGTTATCCATTGTGGTAGGTGTTGTAGTGGTAGAGTTAAGTGCTACACCCAAATCCAGTATGCGTAATTGCTGATCTGCCCCAATATGAATGTTGTCAGGTTTGATATCTCTATGCACAATATTCAGACGATGTAACATGCTTAACCCATGCATCAAGTTTACGCCAATTTTTGCCACGCCATTGACGGTGAAGTGATGGCCGTTATCTAAGCGTTCTTGCAAGGTGGCACCTTCATGCCAAGTCATCACATAGTATAAAAAATTACGTTGTTCTATACTTAAGGGTAAGACTTGTGGCATGCATTTTGTCACAACACGTTTTGCTAACCACTCTTCATTGATTAAAGCTTTGCAACTATCGACATCATTGGCGAGTTGCTCTTGTAAGGTTTTAAGTACAAATAATTGACCAGTGGCACTTTTTACTTTGTAAAGAATATTAGTGCGAGAGTCATGCAATATCTCTAGCACTTCAAACTCATCTAGTTTTTCTCCAATTTTCAGCTTGGAAGGGACTGTTAAATTGAGTGCATCTGATAATAAATCACTTAACCCATCAGCGCCTAATGCATCAATGCGTACAATCAGTGCCGTACAGTTATCTTGGCTGCCTTTGGCAAGTGCTGTTGTAGTCAATTGCTCGCTTATTATTTGCGGGGTGTTATCCTGCATTAATGCAGCGCAAATGGTTTGTTTGCTTAATGGTTCCCATACGCCATCACTCACAATGGCAAATGTATCACCCACTTCCAGCAGGCCATCAGCATAGTCAACCAATAACTGTTGATCTAAACCAACAGCCCGTTTTAGTACGTGGCGCATATCAGGTCTATCCCAAACATGGTCGCTGGTTAGCTGTTGCAATTCTTTATTACGTAGACGATAAACGCGTGTGTCACCAACATGCGCGATGACATAGCGCTGGCCTTTAAGTACAAGTGCAGACAAGGTGGTTGCCATGCCGGCCAAGTTGCCATTAGTAGCTGCTTGAGAGAGCACCCAGCGGTTTGCTGCGGTAATGATGGTATCTAATGACGTGTGTGTTTGCCATGTGTCAGGTGTTGCGTAATAATCTGCACTAATTGTACGTATGGTCATTTCGGCAGCTTCACGCCCACCCGCATTGCCACCAACGCCGTCAGCAACGGCTAGCAAAATACCCTTAGTGGCAACAAGCTGCACATCATCTGGCGAAACGATGCCGACGTAATCTTCATTACGCTCACGCGGACCAACAACACTGCTTTCGCCTACTGTGAATTTAAGTGACATGTCGTTAAATAATCAAAAATACCGATGATCTCTACTATACTCTAGCGGAAGTCGCTGCGGCTGAACCCCAAGTCGTTCTCCAGCGGTTTTTTACCCCCATTAAACCTAGCACGGCTAAAACAGCTAATCCAGCGAATATCAACAAACCAATTTGATAGCTATCGGTTAATTGTTTAGAGTAGCCTAGGCTAGAGGCCAAGTAAAAACCACCGACGCCACCAGCCATGCCAACTAAGCCTGTCATCACACCAATTTCTTTACGAAAACGCTGAGGGACCAGTTGGAAAACAGCGCCATTGCCCATGCCAAGCGCCATCATTGCAAACACCACAACAATAAGACCTAAAATTTTCTCTTCTAAACCAAAGCTTAAAACAAATAAGAAAAAAGCAGCGACTGAATACACGGTGGTTAATGTGCGAATGCCACCGATACGGTCAGCTAAATTACCGCCAAAAGGGCGAACTAAGGTGCCAGCAAAGACGCATGCAGCAGTAAAGTAGCCAGCATGTATCGCGCTTAATCCGTATTGATCATTAAAGTAAATAGTGAGCGAGGAAGCTAAGCCCACAAAACCACCAAAGGTGACACTATAGAAGAACATAAACCACCAGGCATCTTTGTCTTTTAATATTGCGATATATTCACTTAGTGATTTTGCCGGTGGTGTATCTGGACTATCTTTAGCAAGTAAACAATAGGTAATTAATACCAAAACAAGTGGAATTAAGGCTAAGCCGAAGACGTTTGTCCAGCCATAGGCAATGGCTAAGCTAGGTGCAAAAATAGCTGCAAAAACAGTGCCAGCGTTGCCAGCCCCAGCAATGCCTAGCGCCGTACCTTGATGTTCTGGTGGATACCAGCGTGAAGCTAAAGGTAGTGCCACGGCAAATGAGGCCCCTGCAACGCCAAGAAAAATACCAAGTATTAGCGATTGTTGAAAGTTTTGTATGCCGTGCAGCCATGCAAATAGTAACGCAGCAATCACAATGACTTGCCCTATAACTCCTGCCATTTTAGGTTTTATTTGGTCGACTAATACGCCCATGACAATACGTAATAATGCGCCAGATAATACAGGGGTTGCCACCATCAAGCCTTTTTGCGCTGATGTTAGCGATAAGTCCCCTGAAATTTGTACAGCTAATATGCCTAATAGCACCCAAACCATAAAGCTGATATCAAAATAGATAAAAGCCGAAAATAACGTAGGCTTGTGCCCTACGGACCAAAAGTTTTGCTTCATTAAGTGCTTTCTAAATTATTTTTTTAGTTTAAATTGTGATGGTTTCATATTCTTTATACTCATCACGTTTTTGTGCGCGCTCTGCCCAAGGGTTAACAGCACCTTGCAGTGTATAGAGTAGGCGTTCGAAAGCGGCTTTACGACCTTCTGCATCTTCTAGGACTCGTTGTTTTACATAATCCAAGCCTACGCGCTCAATCCAGTGCACAGTTCGGTCCAAATAGCGTGCTTCTTCACGGTATATTTGGATGAATGCACCAGAATACTCGAGTACCTCTTCAGCGGTTTTAACTTTGCATAAGAATTGCCCAGCTTCAGTTTTAATGCCGCCATTCCCGCCAACATACATCTCCCAACCAGAATCGACACCTATAATGCCTACATCTTTAATGCCAGACTCTGCGCAGTTTCGTGGACAGCCAGAAACAGCAAACTTTACTTTATGTGGTGCCCACATGTGATCGAAGGCTTTTTCGATATCGATACCTAATTGCGTAGAATTTTGTGTACCGAAACGACAAAACTCAGAACCGACGCAAGTCTTTACTGTACGGATAGATTTGCCATAAGCATAACCAGAAGGCATATCTAAATCAGCCCACATGTTTGGCAAGTCTTCCTTTTTAACACCTAACAAATCAATACGCTGACCACCAGTCAGTTTTACCATTGGTACTTCGTATTTGTCTGCAACATCCGCAATTTTGCGCAATTGATCTGGGTTGGTAACACCACCATACATACGAGGAATGACCGAATAAGTACCATCTTTTTGAATATTGGCATGTACACGCTCGTTGATAAAACGGGATTGCGGATCATCCACTGCCTCATGTGGCCAAGTAGAAATCAAATAATAATTAAGCGCAGGCCTACAGGTAACACAGCCATTTGGCGTAGTCCAGCTCATGCCTTTCATTGCATCAGGTATATTCAGGTATTTATTGTTACGGATTTCTGCACGGACTTCTTCGTGATTTTTTTCTGTGCAGCCACAGATAGACTTGCTGGTAGAAGGTGGTGCATAGCCACCACCCAAAGTAGATGCTAAAATTTGCTCAACAAGACCGGTGCAAGAGCCACAGCTAGAACCAGCTTTGGTTTGCTTTTTGACATCGTCAATGGTGAATAAACCTTCTTTTTGAATAGCATCAACAATCGCGCCTTTGCATACACCGTTACAGCCGCATACTTCCATATTATCAGGCATCGTTGATGCCAAATCCTGACCTTGGTGCCCAGTATTGCCAAGTGAGTCCTGACCAAACATAAGGTGGTCGCGGATTTCGTGAATTGGCTTGCCGTCACGTAACATCTGGAAATACCAGGCTCCGTCGGCAGTATCGCCATAGAGTACACCGCCAATGATTTTGTCATCTTGAATGACGAGCTTTTTGTATACTCCGCCAACGGCATCGTGCAACACAATTTCTTCCGTATCATCTCCCCCAGTAAAGTCACCCGCAGAAAACAAATCAATGCCAGTTACTTTTAATTTTGTAGAGGTAACAGAGCCCTTGTATGAACCAATACCAAAGTTGGCTAAGTGTGTGGCGCACACTTTAGCCATTTCAAATAAGGGAGCCACCAAGCCATAAGACAAGCCACGATGAGACACACATTCGCCCACTGCATACACACGTGGATCAAATGTTTGCATGGTATCGTTAACAACAATACCTTTATCACAATGGATGCCAGCAGATTCAGCCAGCGCAAAGTTTGGTCTAATGCCAACGGCCAACACGACTAGATCAGCGGGAATCTCAAAACCTTCTTTAAAGCGTATCGCTTTTACGCGACCGTTTTCATTGCCGAGGATTGTCTCTGTATTGGTTTTTAAATGGAATTTAAGGCCTTTTTCTTCAAGTGATTTTTGTAGCATGGCGCCAGCTGTTTTATCTAATTGCCTTTCAAGCAGCCACTCGTTTCTATGAATGACGGTGACATCCATGCCTTGAATACTAAGCCCATTGGCGGCTTCTAACCCTAATAATCCGCCACCAATAACAACGGCATGCTTATATTTCTTTGCCGCATCTATCATGTCGTTGGTGTCTTTAATATCGCGGTAACCGATAACGCCTTCTAGCTCTTTACCAGGGATAGGTGGCATGAAAGGCTTGGAGCCAGTTGCGATTAACAAGCGGTC
>JAZGEZ010000061.1:0-30340 GCA_036479055.1 Methylophilaceae bacterium
ACTTTTATGTAGCGCTTTATCCTGTTAATGCTGATGGTAGCGATCAAGTGGCGCAGTATATTAAGACCTTGACTAAGGATGATTTTGTTGCAATAGAGACCTATTTTGCTGAAGAGGCTGGGCGGTATGGTTTAGTCATGCGACGACCTGTCGCCGTGCAATTAGGCAGTGAAGTCGATAGCATCCCGCAGGTGCCACCGTCAAGTGGGAGCAGTGTAATACAAGCCATCATTTGGAGCCTAAAGTTTCGCTGGTTTGCTTGGAACAACTCGCCCAAGGTAGCAGTTAAACCTGATATTAGGCTTTATCTGTTATTTTATAATCCGAAAACACATCGCACATTGAGTCACTCCACTGCACTAAACAAAGGGCGTATAGGCAGAGTTAATTTATTTGGTGGTAGAGCAAGTGCAAAGAAGAATTTAGTCGTTACTGCACATGAGTTATTACATACATTAACGGCTAGCGACAAATATGATTTATCAACAGGTCAGCCAATCTATCCAGATGGCTATGCTGATCCAGAAAAGCATCCGCGATATCCGCAATATTTTGCTGAACTCATGGGCGGCTATGTCCCAATTAATGAGCGTAAGAAAAAAATCCCTGCTAGTTTAAAACAAACCTTAATCGGGCATAAAACGGCGAAAGAAATAGGTTGGATAAAGTAGAGTTACACACAATAAAGTTGTATTCGTAAAATTAAGAAAGCATAAACATGGCGATTACTGACTGGCCCGCAAGTGAGCGGCCACGTGAGAAACTGATTGAATTGGGCGCAAGTGCGCTTTCTGATGCTGAGTTGCTAGCAATATTTCTTCGCGTAGGCGTTACAGGTAAAAGCGCCGTAGATTTGGCTAGGGATTTGTTGAGCCAGTTTGGCAGCCTGAATGGTGTTTTTGCGGCAAATCAAAAAGAAATTAGCCAAGTGCATGGTATGGGAGCGAGTAAATATGCGCAAATGCAGGCTGTATTTGAAATGAGTCGTCGTGCACTGAGTGAACAGATGCAAGAGAAAGATGTGTTAAGTTCACCAGAGCAAGTACGTGAATATTTGATACTGAAATTAGCGAACCAGTCGCGAGAAGTGTTTTTGGTGTTGTTTCTTGATGCACAAAACCGTTTGATTGGTACAGAGGAAATGTTCATTGGCACGTTAACAGAAACCAGTGTTTATCCGCGTGAGGTTGTGAAGCGTGCGTTATATTTTAATGCTGCTTCAGTGATGTTTGCACACAATCATCCCTCTGGTGTTGCTAAACAAAGCAAGGCTGATGAAATGATTACACAAGCGTTAAAGAAAGCTTTGGCACTAGTGGATGTGAAGGTGCTAGATCATTTTATCGTGGCCGGCAACGAAACCCTTTCTTTTGCCGAAATTGGTTTATTGTGATAATTGGTTTGCTGTACTTTTTTAATTATTTAAAGATGGTTTAACGATGCGTAAACATTTAAAAACATTGATTTGGTTTGCAGTGGCAATATTAGGGGCCTACGCACTCTCGGCTATTGCACTTAATCGTGGCGAGAGTATTAATGCGCTTTGGATGGTAACTGCTGCTGTGTGTATCTATACCATTGCCTATCGTTTTTATGCCGCGTGGATAGCCGCTAAAGTACTCACGATAGATGAAACACGCGCGACGCCTGCAGAACGCTTAGATAATGGTAGAGACTTTTTGCCAACCAATAAATGGATTGTGTTTGGACATCATTTTGCGGCTATCTCAGGGCCGGGGCCATTAATCGGGCCGACATTGGCAGCGCAGTTTGGTTACTTGCCTGGTACCTTATGGATATTAATCGGTGTTGTTTTAGGCGGTGCAGTACAAGACATGGTCATGTTATTTATTTCTACGCGACGCAATGGGCGTAGTCTGGGGCAAATAGCACGAGATGAAATTGGTGCAATCGGTGGTAATGCGGCCTTGATTGGTACCTTTATGATTATGATTATCTTGATTGCAGTGTTGGGCTTGGTTGTTGTCAATGCTATGAAACATAGCCCATGGGCGACTTCTACCATTGCAGCAACCATACCGATTGCTATGATAGTGGGTGTTTACATGCGCAACATCCGCCCAGGTCGTGTTTTAGAAGCCTCAGCCATCGGCGTGGTGCTATTGTTGCTTTCAGTATTTGCTGGCGGATGGATAGACCAAAATGCTAGCTTACGAGTGTTATTTGACCATGATGGTTTACCGTTAGCCTATGCCATTATCGTGTATGGATTTGCTGCAGCCGTTTTACCCGTTTGGTTGCTACTAGCCCCCCGTGACTACCTTTCCACTTTTATGAAATTGGGTACGATTTTATTATTGGCAATCGCTATTGTTATATTACGCCCAGAGATTCATATGCCCGCGGTGACACAGTTTGTGGATGGCAGTGGGCCCATCTTCGGGGGGAAGTTGTTTCCATTTGTGTTTATTACCATTGCTTGTGGTGCTGTGTCTGGCTTTCATGCCTTGATTGCCTCTGGCACCACACCTAAACTACTCACGAATGAACGTGATATTCGGATGATTGGTTATGGCGGCATGTTGCTTGAGAGCTTTGTGGCCATTATGGCGATGATTGCAGCGACTGTATTAGAGCCAGGTGTATTTTTTGCGATTAATAGCCCAGCGGGTGTTGTGGGCAAAAATGCAATAGATGCAGTAGCGACGATTAATAGCTGGGGCTTTGCAGTCACAGTGGATCAGATGAATCAATTAGCGAAAGACATGGGTGAATCAACCTTGTTTGCACGTACAGGAGGCGCGCCTAGTTTGGCTGTTGGTATGGCTAGTATTTTTGCTAGCGCATTTGGTAAGAGCTTATTGGCGTTGTGGTATCACTTTGCCATTATGTTTGAAGCCTTATTTATTTTGACGACGCTAGATGCGGGTACTAGGGTAGGGCGTTTTATGCTGCAAGATATTTTAGGTAATTTTAACAAAAAATTAGGTGAAACTTCATATATGCCATCTGTGATATTGACGAGTGCTATCGTCGTGGCTGGCTGGGGTTATTTCTTGTACATTGGTGTGATCGATCCAAATGGCGGCGTCAATATTCTTTGGCCATTGTTTGGTATCGCCAACCAAATGCTTGCGGCCATCGCTTTATGTGTCGCAACCAGTGTTATTGTGAAATCAGGCAAAGCTAAATATGCCTGGGTGACAGGCTTGCCGCTCACATGGTTAGTGGTTGTTACGAGTACGGCAGCCTATGAAAAAATATTTAGTGATGATATTCGTATTGGTTTTTTTGCGGCGGCAGATCATTTAAGCACACAATTAGCAGCGGGAGCATTGTCGGCTGAGAAAGCCGCCATAGCACCGAAGTTAATCTTTAATCAGCATTTAGATGCTTATTTAACCATGTTCTTTGTCGTGGTGTTATGGGTGGTTATTATTGATATGCTGAAGCTTTGTCACCGTCACTTGCAAGGTGACACAGTAAAAGCTTCTAGTGAGACGGAGTATGTTAAAACGGCATTGGAGTAGGTAAACATGTTTAAAAAGATCAGGCACTTGTGGCACGTACTTCGGCGATTATCGGGTGACGATGCTTATGAGCAGTATTTAAAACATCACAAAGCGTTTCATGCGACAACAGTAGATGCACCACCAGCCCTATCGCGAAAAGAATTTTTTAAATATTGGCAAGAGTCTAAGTGGAAGGGTGTGAATCGTTGCTGTTAACTTTTTTTATAAATATTGTCTATTTCCATCTCATCTTTGGCGACAGGTGATTCAACATCATATTCCGATGTTCTTTCGGGTTTGCTCATGGCGTTCCCACGACTAGGCTTGTATTCGCCTATCACGTAATTATAGTGCGGCTGTTCACGCTTAAACAATCTTTCTATTAAACTTTTCATGGCAGTACCTATTTAAATTAAATTTAGTAATAGATAAACTGCAATACACATGCCAGTTTAAGCATTGTATTGATTTCTAGTTAACTGATTGATTTTAAATAGCTGATGTTAGGTGGTTGCTGAGATCGCTAGGTGATACTCGACGTAAAATCGATAGTAATGTTGTGATTTCGACAGGTGACCTTTTACTTGTCAAAGCGACCGCGATAAGCCGCACGCAACATCCAAATGCCGATTAAAACCATGGGTAAACTTAACCATTGGCCCATGGTCAACCCTAGTTGTAACAAGCCTAAATAATCATCAGGTTGACGGGTATATTCGACGATGAACCTAAACCCACCATAACCGATTAAGAATAGTGCTGATATTGCGCCAATGGGTCTTTTTTTATTTGAGAACCACCATAAAATAATAAATAATACGACGCCTTCCAAAGCAAACTCATAAAGTTGAGAGGCATGACGTGGCAGTTTATCAACTTGAGGAAATATCATGCCGAAGCCAGAATCGGTCACGCGTCCCCATAACTCACCATTAATAAAGTTGCCCATGCGGCCAGCACCCAAACCAATTGGGACTAATGGCGCAATAAAATCCATTGTTTTTAACCAAGGTTGCGGATACTTCTTATTAAAGTACAACATGGCGGCTAGCACGCCTAGAAATCCACCATGAAAGCTCATGCCTCCTTGCCAAACTGCCAAAATCTCAAGTGGGTGCTGAATAAAATAACCAGGTTGATAAAACAAAACGTAGCCTAAACGCCCACCTAAAATAACCCCTAGTGCACCAAAGAATAATGCATCGTCCAACATAGCGTCTTTCCAAGAAAACCAGGGCTTATGTTTGATTTGATACTTGCCTAGTAAAAGAAAGCCTAAAAAACCTGTTAAATACATAAGGCCATACCAATGAATGCCAAATGAACCTATCTGAATGGCGACTGGATCGAATTGCGGGTGAATCATCATAAAGTGGGGAATTAAAGGTGTAGTGAATAAGACTGCTATATTACTCGACAATTAGATTTGTAGTTAAATAATTTAAGTTGTAGTATTCCTTAGCGATACATATTTTCTGCTTTAATTAAAAATAATGAAGTGCCGAAAAGGAAGTCGTTTTGACAATAAAAAAATCAATAAAAGACCCATCAAATGGGGGGGTGTCCAGTTCAGAAGTGGTTGGTTTGTTAGAAGATTTCAAGCCTTTACTTTCACCAATGTTTGATTGCTCCGAAGACGCTGTAGTTGTAGTGGGCTGTGATGATGAAGTTGTATATGTAAATCATCAGTTTTTACAGCAAGCCGAATTGACTGTGGGTCAAGTGCTAGGCAACAACTTTGCGGACATTTGCGCGGGGACTGTAGCCATGCGTTGTTACAGCAACGTGATGCAACAAGTAATCAACAGCAAAAAAGCGACTACGGTGTCGCGTGTGTTAGACGCTGCTAAGTCAATTGCTGAGCTGGTTACTATTTCCCCTATCCTCAATAAACAGCAAGTAGTCCAAGGCGCCCTTTTAATTGGCAAACAAGCGTCGATAGAAGGGCCGTTAGCTAGCGAAGGCGCCCAAGAGGCTAGACAAAGAGAGGTTTATCAAAAAGTGATCATGGATAACCTCTCTTTTATCATCTGGCTAAAAGATGAAGAGGGTAAATTTATTTTTGTGAATAATATACTTGCCGAGGCGTTGGGAGTATCTGACCCTAAAAACGTAATAGGAAAAACAGATTTTGATTTTTCGCCAAAAGATGTGGCAGCAGGCTATGCAGAAGATGACCTGAAAGTATATAACTCAGGTGAGTCTGTAACAGTTGTAGAACAAATACAGAAAAGTAAGGGGGAGTTTTATTGGGCTGAAACTTATAAAGCGCCGGCGGTGGTCAATGGAGAAGTTATTGGTACGGTAGGCTATGCTAGGGATGTCACAGAACAAAAAGAACTAATTTCAGCTATTTCTAAAAAAGAGTTTGAATATAGCTCCTTAATAAAAAATCTTCCTCTATCCATTGTTAAATATGATACAAATTGCCGGCGTTTATTTGTCAATGCGACGGCACATGATTTTGCAGTTGAGAGTAATATGCAGAGCATGGTTGGCAAAACACCAATGGAATATTGGAACTCAAATATTAAAAACATCACGGCTGAAGCGTTTCAACATAAATTAATGACTGTTTTGCAGCATGGCGAAAAGATGACATTTGAGGTCCATGTCGAAACGGAGGGCGCTACTTACGTCAATATGGTTAATTTATTACCAGAGTTTGATGAGAATAATCAAGTTGTAGGTGCATTAGCATTAGCAAATGATGTTACGGAGATCAGTAAGTACCGGCATGATTTGGAGTATCTTGCTTTCCATGATGCTTTGACCGCTTTGCCTAATCGTACAATGCTAAACCAACAATTAACCTTAGCTGCAACCGAGGGGAACCACTTTGGGTTGATGCTCATGGATTTGGATTTCTTTAAAACAATTAATGATACGTTAGGCCATCATGTAGGAGATGAGCTGTTATTGGAGGTTGCTAAACGAATATCAGCCTCTGTTAGAGATGATGACCTTGTCGCACGTATAGGGGGTGACGAGTTTGCAATTTTGGTTACCAATCTCAAAAATGATGCTGATTTAGCAGGGCTCGCGACCCAAATAGCAAAAAAATTATCAAAGCCATTTAATATTGAGAACATCAATTTTTTTGTGACAGCGAGTATCGGTATTGCCTGTTACCCAACGGATAGTGAGGAAGTTGAAGACTTAATAAAATTCGCAGATACAGCGATGTATGACGCAAAAAAACGCGGTAGAAATAATTATCAGTTTTATACGCCAGATCTGACAGAAGGGGTGATGGAGCACCTAGCCATAGCAACTGCACTTAGATATGCAATCAAGAAAGATGAGTTGCTATTGCAGTACCAGCCTAAGGTGGAAATAGGAACAGGAAAAATACTAGGTGCAGAGACCTTGCTAAGATGGCATGGTAAGGTTTTGGGTCAAATACAACCAGATAAATTTATTCCAATTGCTGAGGAAAGCGGCCTGATTGTTAACATAGGTGCTTGGGTTTTGAGGGCGTCTTGTGAAGCGGCTGTCACACTAAACCAGCACAGAGAAAATCCTTTAAATATTGCTATAAATGTTTCTTCAAAAGAATTTGTTGGTAATAATTATATCGAAAACTTACAATATTGTTTAGCAGAGACTGGTTGCAAACCAGAGTGGTTAACATTGGAAATAACGGAAAGCCTGCTCTTACATGACGGGGGTAAGGAGTTAGAAACCCTGATTAAAATAGATGAAATGGGGATTACTTTGTCTATTGACGATTTTGGAACTGGCTACTCTGCCCTTGCGTATTTAAGTAAGTTTCCGATAAGGCAGGTAAAAATTGACCGTTCATTTGTGATGGATATATGTAGCACACAGAGTGCCGCTCAATTAGTGAAAGCGATTATTGCAATGACGCTTAGTTTAAATAAAGAATTAGTAGCTGAGGGTATTGAGACCGTTGAGCAAGCAAATTTAATTAAAGAATATGGCTGCAACCAAGCCCAAGGCTATTTGTATAGTAAGCCAGTGTCGCTGTCTGAATTTTTGCATTTGGTAGAACAGCAAAACATTCATTGATATATCTAAATTAAGGCATGCTGAATAGCCGAGCATAGTTTAGAATTACGTTTTATCTGTTTTGTTGGATTTAGTTATGCCACAGTATCGTTCAAGAACTACCACGCATGGTCGCAACATGGCAGGCGCTCGCGCATTATGGCGGGCAACTGGTATGAAAGATGGTGATTTTGAAAAGCCAATTATTGCTATTTCAAACTCATTTACGCAATTTGTGCCAGGCCATGTTCATTTAAAAGACTTAGGTCAACTCGTCGCTAGGGAAATCGAGCGTGCAGGCGGTGTTGCTAAAGAGTTTAATACCATCGCCGTTGATGATGGCATCGCCATGGGTCATAGCGGCATGTTATACAGTTTACCCAGCCGAGAGTTAATTGCAGATAGTGTTGAGTATATGGTGAATGCCCATTGTGCCGATGCGCTGGTGTGCATCTCTAATTGTGACAAAATTACGCCTGGCATGTTGATGGCTGCACTGCGACTCAATATCCCTGTGATATTTGTTTCAGGTGGTCCAATGGAAGCGGGAAAAGTGAATTGGAACGGTGAGGCGCGTAAGTTAGACCTTGTCGATGCAATGGTTGCCGCGGCTGATAGTAAGGTGACAGATGAGGAGTCAGAAGAGATTGAACGTTCCGCTTGCCCAACCTGTGGTTCATGTTCAGGTATGTTTACTGCAAACTCAATGAACTGCTTAACAGAGGCGCTTGGTTTAAGCTTGCCAGGTAATGGCTCTACATTAGCGACGCATGGTGCGCGTAAACAACTATTTTTACAGGCAGGTAGAACCATCGTTGATCTTGCCAAGCGGCATTACGAGCAAGATGATTACAGCGTGTTACCACGCAATATCGCTAATATCAAAGCCTTTGAGAATGCGATGAGTTTAGACGTGTCGATGGGCGGATCAACCAATACAGTATTACATTTGTTGGCAGCAGCGCATGAGGCAGAAGTTGATTTTACAATGGCTGATATTGATCATATTTCACGTAACGTACCTTGTTTAAGTAAGGTTGCGCCAGCAACCGCTAAATATCACATGGAGGATGTCCATCGTGCTGGTGGTGTGATGGGTATTCTTGGTGAGCTGGATCGTGCTGGGGTGATTCATCGTGATACGCCTACGGTGCATACTACATCCATGGGTGATGCTTTGGATCAATGGGATATTAAAGTGACCCAAGATGAAGATGTGAAAAAGTTTTATCGTGCAGCACCAGGCGGCATCGTGACCACAATCGCATTTAGTCAGAGTATGCTTTACCCAACATTGGATGATGATCGTGCTGAGGGTTGTATACGAGATAAAGCGCATGCTTATTCTCTAGATGGTGGGTTAGCTGTACTGTATGGCAATATTGCGCTGGATGGCTGTATTGTTAAAACAGCAGGTGTCGATGAAAGCATTTTAAAATTTACTGGACGCGCGCGTATTTTTGAGTCACAAGATGCTTCAGTTGAAGCCATTCTTGCCGATAAAGTGATAGAGGGCGATGTTGTTGTGATTCGTTATGAAGGGCCGCGCGGGGGCCCAGGGATGCAAGAAATGTTGTATCCAACCTCCTATTTAAAGTCTAAAGGTCTTGGCAAAGCGTGTGCGCTACTCACTGATGGTAGATTCTCAGGAGGGACATCAGGCTTAAGTATAGGGCACGCCTCCCCTGAGGCTGCTGAAGGTGGGGCGATAGGGTTAATTCAAGAAGGGGATATCATCGAAATTGATATTCCTAATCGCACCATTAATTTGAAGATAAGCGATGCAGTGTTGGTGGAAAGACGTACTATAATGGATGCAAAAGGTAGCTCTGCATGGAGGCCTGTGAATCGTGATCGTGTTGTTTCCCCAGCATTACGTGCATATGCTGCAATGAGCACGAGCGCTGCACGCGGTGCAGTAAGAGATGTTGAACAGATAGAAAGAAAACATTAATGGCACAAGCTAATACAGTCGAAATTGATACAGGACGCGTTATGGAAGAAAGTAATGGCTTTAAGTCGAATAATGTGTTGTCACATCCACATATGAAGGTAACAACAGATGCCAATGGCTTACGTTATATCGAAATAGATAACGAGTTTGCCCAAGCAAAGATTGCATTACAAGGCGCACATGTTATGTCATTTCAGCCAAAGCATGTTAAGGATCCTGTGTTATGGCTATCTGACAAAGCAAGGTTTGTAGAAGGCCGTTCTATCAGGGGTGGCGTGCCTGTTTGTTGGCCATGGTTTGGTGCACATCCGACCGACAGTACACTTTGCCCGCACGGTTTCGCTCGTGTTATTCCTTGGGAAATTACTAATGTGCATACTGTTTATAATGATGCGACACAGGTAGTTTTAGAAATGGTGCAAACGGCAGAAGCAAAACGCCAGTTGTCTTACGCTTATAACCTCACGATAACGATTACGATAGGACGACGATTAAAAATAGAATTAGCGACTACTAATATTGCGGATCACCCTTTTATCATCGGTGAAGCTTTCCATACCTATTTGGCTGTTAGCGACGTAAAAAATATTAATATCTCAGGTCTGCAGGAATGTATTTACGCAGATAAGTTACATAACTATGAAAGAGCAGTGGAGAATGGATTTTTACATTTTAACGGAGAGTTTGACCGTATTTATATGGATCATACCTCTGACTGCGTTATTCATGATGCGGGCTATGATCGGTTAATACGTGTGTCGAAATCAGGCAGTGATACTACGGTGGTTTGGACGCCTTGGGCAGAAAAAGCCAAGGAAATGGGTGACTTGGGTGATGGAGATGAATGGAGTAAGATGATTTGTGTTGAGTCGACTAATGCATTGGAAAATTCAGTAGTCATTAACCCATTCCGAACACATCTTATGGTCGTTGAATACAATGTTGAGCCTTATTAGACTCAGTGCTGTTTTTAGTAATTAAGTGAGAAAAGATGTCAACGCTAATTAAAAAGAAACGTTATTGAATAGTGGAGTGTTAGGCCCACATATTTAGGTTGAATGCCTAATTTAACGCTTGTAGATTTTTTAATTATAGGTAAGATACATAATATAACTTTTATAAAAAATTCAAGGAGATAGCATGAAAGCATTAATATTGATGGTTGTAACAGCTGGTTCGTTGATGATTGCAGGTCAAGCTGCAGCAAATCAAGCACTAGCACAAAAGAGTGGCTGTATGGCTTGCCATGGTGTGGATAAAAAGGTTTTAGGCCCAGCTTTGAAAGATATTGCCGCTAAGTATAAAGGCGATAAAGGCGCAGAGGCTAAGTTAGTAAGTAAAGTTAAAGCAGGTGGTAGTGGCGTTTGGGGACCTATCCCTATGCCGGCTAACAGCCCACAAGTTAAAGATGGCGACATTAAGTCTATTGTTAAATGGATTATGTCACTTTAATTCGGTTGTTATGAATTAAGTGGTCGTAATGAAAAAGCTAGCATTATGCTGGCTTTTTTTGTTTTTAAGGGGTCTCGCCGTGTTAAAAAATATTTTCAAACACGCCCAGTAAGTTTAAAAACACCATAGCCACAGCGACGGGAGCAATCACAGTATTGGCAATTTTCCAGAAATTAAAAATCCATCCCTTGAGCCTTAGTTCTTCTGCAACATGTGTTTTTTTCATCAAATAACCAGCGAAGATCGCCATGAGTAAGCCACCCAATGGCAACATCACTGTGCTGGTAAGTTTATCTAAGCTGTCGAAAATACCCAAACCAAAAGCGATTTTAACGTGTTGCCATTCGTTGAATGAGAGCAAGACGGTTATACCAATCAGCCAGATTATTAGCCCAAGTATCACGCTAGCCATTTTTCGACTAATGTTGCTATTTTCTACAACCCAAGCCACTGCGGGTTCGACTAAAGAAATGGAGGACGTCCAAGCAGCAAAACTGACTAAAATGAAGAATAGTGTTGCAAATACATTACCTGCAGGCATTGAACCTAAGGCGATTGGCAGCGTTTGGAAAATGAGTCCAGGCCCAGCATCTGGCTCTAGTTGGTTGGCAAACACCAGTGCGTAAATGGCCAAACCAGTTAATAACCCTAAAGCGGTATCGAGGATGGCAATAAATAAAGTGGCTTGGCCAATGGATTCATTTTTACCTAAGTAGGAGCCATAGACCATGACAGCGCCCATGCCTAAGCTCAAGGTGAAAAATGCATGACCCATGGCAGAAAGAATGGTTGCAGAGGTGACTATGGAAAAGTCAGGAGAGAACATAAATGTAAAGGCTGCTGACATGTCACCAACTGACATGCTATAGCCGAGTAAAACCAACAAAATTGCGAATAGCAGCGGGATCAGTATATTGTTGGCCTTCTCAAGACCTTCGTTCACACCGCGTGCGACCACGACCATGGTCATTAGCAAAAAAATGGAGTGCCACATCAGTAGCGTCAGTGGTTGCGCGAGCATTTGATCAAAGTTGCTTGCTGCTTGCTCAGCACTAATATTGGTAAATACGCCCTGAACGGCAGACATCACATAGCTGAGTACCCAGCCACCAACTACACTGTAAAAACTGAGAATTAGTATGCCTGCCAGCATGCCCATCCCACCAATCCAGCTCCATAAGGTGCTGACACCAGCTTCTTTGGCGAGTACTTTCATCGCGTCTAATGGGTTCTTTTGGCCTCGCCTGCCAAGCATAATCTCAGTCATCATCAAAGGGATCGCTAGGAAAACAATCGAAGCAATAAAGATCAACACAAAAGCACTGCCACCATTAACGCCAATCATATATGGTAATTTCCAAATATTACCCAGCCCAATAGCAGACCCTGCTGTCGCTAACATAAAGGTCCAACGGTTTGACCAGTTTCCTCTTGCGTTACTCATGATTTACTTTCTTTGAATTTATTTTTTTGTAAGAAGTAGCGATCAGTTTCTTGTTTGATGATTTTAGACAATAGTAATAAACCAATCAAATTAGGAATCGCCATTAACCCATTCATTAAATCAGAGAAGTTCCAGACAAAGCTTAAGCTTGTCATCGCACCAACCATTACTGCGGTGGTGAAAAGGACCCGAAAGAACTTAATGGCTTTGCCACCGAATAAATATTCAATGGCTTTTTCGCCATAATAACTCCAACCGATTAGCGTAGAGAAGGCAAAAAATGCGGTGGCAATGGCAATAATAAATCGACCATTATTGCCAAGTGTTTCGCCAATACTTGCACTAGTAAGTTCGCCCGCACTCACGCCTTGTGTCCAGCTAGTTGCAGTTAGAATCACTAGTGCAGTCATCGTACAGACGACTAAGGTATCAATAAACGTTTGGGTCATGCTGACGAGCGCCTGTTTGACGGGGTCATTGGTGCGGGCGGCAGCGGCAGCAATAGGGGCAGAGCCCAGACCAGATTCATTGGAAAACACACCACGGGCGATACCGAAGCGCATTGCCGCTGCAATCGTTGCGCCGACAACGCCGCCACCAGCCGCTGAGGAGTTAAAAGCATGGTAGAAGATGAGACCAAAGGCATTTGGAATTTCGCTGGCATTCGCTGCTAATACCCATAAACAACAGGCCACATAGGTGGCAATCATAAATGGCACAACAACCGAAGTGAATTTACCAATAGATTTAATGCCGCCTAGTATCACTAAGCCAGTGAGCGCCGTGAGTACGATGCCAGTAATATGGGTTGGAATTTGGAAAGTTTTAGCAAAAATTTCGGCCGTTGCATTGCCTTGTGTCATATTACCAATACCAAAGGCAGCACAAACCGTGAATATCGCGAACAACGTGCCTAGCCAAGGCAAGCCGGCACCTTTACTCAAGTAGTACATTGGCCCACCGCGCATGCCATGCTCACCTTTTTCACGGTATTTAACGGCTAGTACGGCCTCACTATATTTTGTGGCCATGCCAACTAAGCCTGTAACCCACATCCAGAATACAGCCCCTGGGCCACCTAGTGTAATCGCAGTGGCAACGCCGACGATATTACCGATACCCACAGTGGCAGCCAATGCTGTCATCAATGCGGCGAATTGACTAATATCACCTTCATCATTTTTATTTTTGCTGAAAATGAGCCTAAATGCATGAGGAAGCACACGAAACTGCATGCCTTTTAAAATAATAGTGAGGTACAAGCCCGTGCCAACAAGCAGGGTTAACATGATAGGCCCCCAAATAATGCCTGAGAGTGTTGCTACGAGTTCTTCTAGTGTCTGCATTCTGATTCCCCTTTATGCGATTATAGCGAGAAATCGCTCATTTAAGTTAGGTCAGGATTTGAAGTGTTCTTTCAGTACCGCAATCATATACCCATGATCTTCCGCACCAGCACTTTCACGAATACTATGCATCGCCCACATTGGGTTGCCGACATCAACAGTTGGCATGCCTAATTGTGCGGCCATTGTTGGGCCAATGGTGCTGCCGCAACCTAGGTCGGTGCGGTGTGCATATTCTTGGTAAGGGACTTTTGCTTGCTTGCATAATTGAATAAAGCGTGCGGCAGTGTCGGCATTGGTGCTGTAACGCTGATTAGCATTACTTTTGATGACGGGGCCTTTGTTGACAGTTGCATGATGATTCGGTTCATATGCAGCAGGGTGGTTTGGGTGATAGGCGTGTGCCATATCTGCACTAATTAAAAAGCTATTTGCAAAGCTTCGCAAGCGGTCTTCTTCACTCACTTTAAAGTGTGCACAAATGCGTTGTAATACATCACGCATGAAGCTACCGCTGGCACCGGTCGCACTTTCACTGCCGACTTCTTCATGGTCAAAGAAAGCACAAATGTTGGTAGTGTCAGACTCCGTTGTGGTTAGCAATGCTTGTAGTGCTGCGTGGCAAGAGGCTAAGTTATCTAACTGGCTGTTGGCAATAAAGGCCTGGCCTTCACCCCAAAAGCTGCCTTTTTGCGTGTCATATATACTTAAATCCCAAGTGAGGATATCGGCTGATTTAACATTTAAGGCATTGGCAATGGTTTGTGATAGTTGTTTTTTTGCAGCTTCACTATCTGCGGCATAGCCAAAGATAAGTGGCAATTGGGTTTGCTTATCTAAGTGTAAGCCTTTGCTATTCACCTCACGGTTCATATGAATCGCTAAGTTAGGTAGCCGAACAATAGCGTCTTTCAGGTGTAACAAGTGCGTAGTGTAACCATTGTCGTTTGCGACATTGACGCGGCCAGCCAAGCTTAAATCACGGTCAGTAAATGTGGCTAAAATCGGCCCGCCATATACTTCTACTCCCACTTGCGCAACGCCACTGTTAGCGTGCGCTGCTTTGGGTTTTAATTGCAAACCTGGGGAGTCTGTGTGAGCACCCACAATCCTGAATCCAGCCGTTTCTATAGGTTTTCTGCCTAGGGTAAAGGTGATAACGGATGCGCCGTCACGCGTGACATAGTAACGCCCATTTTTCTTGAGTTCCCACGGCTGATTTTCAAATAATGGCTCAAAGCCATTGGCTTCTAATTGGACAATGGTACTTCTGACGGCATGCCAAGGGCTAGGGCTCGCATCAATAAAGTCTAATAAGTTCTGCGCTTGTTGTTTCGCTGCACTTGAAATTTTATCAGTTATTTTTGTCATGGTTAAACCCAGTTTTTGTCGATTAAAAAGTCAGTGTAAAGCTTTGCTTCAGGGCTATCGGTTTCTGGTTTCCAGTCATAACGCCATTTTACGATTGGAGGCATGGAAAGTAGAATGGATTCGGTGCGGCCATTGGACTGTAGCCCAAACAATGTGCCGCGATCAAATACCAAATTAAACTCGACATAGCGACCACGGCGATAAGCTTGGAAGTCGCGCTCGCGTTCACCAAATTCAGTGTCTTTTCGACGTTGCACAATTGGCAAATAAGCTTGCGTGAACGCATCACCTACCGCGCGTTGTAAAGCAAAGCTTTGTTTAAAACCCAATTGATTAAAGTCATCGAAAAAGATACCGCCGATACCACGCGGTTCTTGTCGGTGTTTTAGATGAAAATATTCATCACAATGTTTCTTGAACGCTGGATACAGTGTATCGTCAAATGGTTCGAGGGCTTCCTTATTGGTTCGATGAAAGTGCACACAATCCTCTTCAAAACCGTAGTAGGGTGTTAGATCCATGCCACCACCAAACCACCAAATATCCTCTTCATTATTTTTTTGAGCCTTCGCGACAAAAAAACGTACATTCATGTGTACCGTCGGAATATAAGGATTATATGGATGAAATACAAGAGATACGCCCATTGCCTCCCATGGACGGCCAGCGGCTTCTGGGTGCGCGATAGTTGCAGCAGGCGGTAGTTTGTTGCCTAACACATGTGAGAACCCTACACCTGCACGTTCAAAGACATTCCCGCCTTCTAACATGCAAGAGTTGCCACCACCACCTTCTGGGCGTTGCCAGCCATCATGTAAAAAGGTTTTACCGTCTACCAATTCAACAGACTCAATAATACGTGCTTGTAAACCTTGTAGGTAATCAAAAACGGCTTGGGAGTCTATGTTACTCATTGACTGCCAGCTTTTTTATAGCGCGATAACCAATATCTTTACGGTATTGCGCACCTTTAAATTGAATCTCTTCTATCATGCGGTAAGCTTGTTGTTGCGCATATTTAACAGTATCACCTAGTGCCGTGACACATAGCACGCGCCCACCACTGGTGACAATTTTGTTATCTTTAAATGCAGTGCCCGCATGAAATACATAGGCATCTTCCAGCTCTTTATTTAAACCAATAATTTCATCACCAAGTTTTGGTTTGGCGGGGTAGTTTGCGCTCGCCATCACTACACCTAAAGCAAAGCGCCTATCCCATTCTGTTTCTGCTTGGTTTAAAGTGCCATCTACAGCATGCTGTATCAAGGTGAGCAAATCTGATTTTAAGCGCATGAAAATCGGCTGTGTTTCTGGGTCGCCCATGCGGCAGTTAAATTCTAAAGTTTTGAGTGAACCATCTGAGCTGATCATTAAGCCTGCATATAAAAAACCTGTATAAGGCATGCCATCCTTAGCCATGCCTTCTATGGTTGGCCTGATGATTTCTCGCATGGTTCTTGCGTGAATTTCTGGGGTGACGACTGGGGCTGGTGAATATGCCCCCATGCCCCCCGTATTAGGGCCTAGGTCATCATCTAATAAGCGTTTATGATCTTGACTCGTCGCCAACGGTAGGATATTTTTACCATCGACCATTACCATAAAGCTGGCTTCTTCACCGATTAGAAACTCTTCGATTACAACACGTGATCCAGCTTTGCCCAGTTTGTTATCAGTTAGCATGGCATCAATTGCCATATGTGCTTGGTCTAATGTCATGGCGACAACGACACCTTTACCAGCGGCTAATCCATCGGCTTTAATCACAATGGGCACACCCTGTTGATTGACATAATCATGTGCGGGCTTCACATCAGAAAAGGTTGCGTAAGCTGCGGTTGGAATGCCATGGCGAACCATGAAGGCTTTAGAAA
Organism: Methylophilaceae bacterium; assembly: GCA_036479055.1. Taxonomy (GTDB): domain Bacteria; phylum Pseudomonadota; class Gammaproteobacteria; order Burkholderiales; family Methylophilaceae. Next base: position 16,929 of record JAZGEZ010000061.1, read on the forward strand.
AGTCTTTAGATGACTCTAATTGAGCGGCGGCTTGTGTGGGGCCAAATATTTTGAGTCCTTCAGCTTGGAAGGTGTCAACAATCCCTTGGCTAAGTGGCGCTTCTGGCCCGACAACCGTTAAGGCAATATTTTCATTTTGTGCAAACTTGACTAAATCATCTACTTTAGTTAAGTTCACATTTTCCATGTCAAGGTTTGTCGCTGTACCTGCATTGCCAGGGGCAACATAAATACGGCTGATTCCTTTATTTTCTGACATTTTCCAAGCCAATGCGTGTTCACGACCTCCAGAACCAATCACTAAAACTTTCATATTATTCCCCTAGCGGCGCAAATTTAATGTCTAAAGTGACGGATACCAGTCATGACCATGGCTAAATCGCGCTCATCAGCTGCTGCGATGACCTCATCATCACGCATGCTGCCTCCAGGCTGAATCACGCAGCTTGCACCTGCATTGGCAAGCACATCAACACCATCTCTAAATGGGAAAAATGCATCAGATGCAACCACTGAACCTTGTAAACTTAAACCAGCATGTTCTGCTTTAATGACTGCAATCTTTGTACTATCAACACGACTCATCTGACCCGCCCCTACGCCTAATGTCATGCCATCACCACAGAATGCAATTGCATTTGATTTGACGTATTTAGCCACATTCCAAGCGAAAAGTAGATCTTTCATTTGTTCAGGTGTTGGCTGCTTTTTAGTGACTACTTTTAGGTCTGCTATTTGCATTTCATGAATGTCTGATGTTTGAATTAAGATACCTGAACCCACACGTTTTGAATCATGTGAGTTACGCCCTTGTTCCCATGGTGTATTGCCACCTTTTGATAAAGCAATTTTCAATATACGTACATTCTTTTTGGCACTAAAAATGGCTAGTGCTTCTGGTGTGTACTCTGGCGCAATCAGCACTTCTAAAAACTGTTGCGAAATCACTTCTGCCGCGCCTTTATCTACAGGCATATTGAAAGCAATAATGCCACCAAAAGCACTCGTTGAATCAGTTTTAAATGCTTTGTTGTAAGCTTCTAATGCAGTGGTTCCAAGTGCTGCGCCACACGGGTTGGCATGCTTTACAATCACACAAGCATTACTGTCAAATGCTTTGACAGTTTCCCACGCAGCGTCTGCGTCCGCAATATTGTTATAACTGAGCTCTTTACCTTGTAACTGTTCTGCAGTAACCAATGAGCCTGGTGCTGGGCACATATCTTGGTAGAATGCTGCGCTTTGATGCGGGTTTTCACCATAGCGTAAATCTTGCACCTTCGTAAATCGGCTATTCATTTGTGCTGGATAAGCGTTGCGTGTGCCATCTTCATTAAAGCTAGACAGGTAATCGCTAATGGCGCCATCGTAGTTGCTTACACGGTTGAATGCGGCAACTGATAATACAAATGTTGTTTTTTCAGCCAGTTTTCCAGTGCTGTTTAATTCGTCAATGATCGCTGCATATTGGCCTGCATCCGTCAGCACAGCAACATCTTTCCAGTTTTTAGCGGCAGACCGTAACATGGCGGGGCCACCAATATCGATATTCTCAATCGCATCTTCAAGCTTGCAGTCAGGTTTGGCTATCGTTGCTTCAAATGGATATAAGTTGACCACTAGCATGTCAATATTAGGAATGTCAGACTCTTTCATGGTTTTTACATGTGCGGGGATGTCGCGTCGGCCTAATAGCCCACCATGTACTTTGGGGTGTAGCGTTTTAACACGGCCATCTAACATTTCAGGAAAACCTGTGTAGTCGCTAACCTCAATAACGGGAATATTATTTTCACGGAATAATTTTGCCGTGCCGCCAGTCGATAAAATTTCAATGTCTAGCTTGTGTAGACTCTGCGCTAATTCAACAATCCCTGTCTTATCTGAAACGCTAATGAGTGCTCTTTTGATATTTGCCATCGCTCTTCTTTTATCGTTTTGCTTGTTTAAATGACGCCTATATTGGCTTGGTCGTTAGCGCTACAATACTTTCTTCGGCTGCATCTCTAAAAGGAGATGAAAGATTAGTCTAGTTTATGTAGCGCCATTTTTTTGCGTAAGGTATTTCTATTAATCCCTAAAACGGCCGCCGCTTTGCTTTGATTGCCACCCACCTTGTTGAGGATGTATTCCAGCATGGGTTTTTCAACACAATGTATGACCATTTCGTAAATGGCGTGTGGCGGCTGGCCATCAAGATGCAAAAAATATTCGTCTAAAGACTGGGTGATTGCTAGGCTAAGTTTTGAGTCATCAGCCATTATGCTGCGATTGCCTCTGCTGTTTTATTTGGCTTGCTACACGTTTTATTGACTGGTTGCTCTTCAACATAGACCAAGCGCTCATTTTTGCTTTTGAGTTCAGCAAAAAAGTCATTAATGGCAGTAACTTGTAATTCTGTTGTTTCCAAAGCGTTCATGTGGTGACGGAAAGCGGCAGATCCAGCCAAACCTTTGGTGTACCAAGAAATATGTTTACGTGCCACACGCATGCCAGTGAGTTCGCCATAAAAGACATATAGGTCTTGCAAGTGTTCTAACATGACCGTTTGAATTTCATCCACTGTCGGCGGCAGTAAATGACTACCAGTTTTTAGGTAATGTTCTATTTCACGGAAAATCCATGGTTTACCTTGTGCTGCGCGACCAATCATCACCGCATCAGCCCCTGTGTAGTCTAATACATATTTGGCTTTTTCTGGTGTCGTGATATCCCCATTAGCCATTAGAGGAATCTTTATCGCATCTTTAACAGCCGCAATGGTATCGTATTCAGCATCACCTTTATAGGCACAAGCGCGGGTGCGGCCATGCATCGCTAGTGCTTGCACACCAATGTCTTCTGCCATTTTAGCGACGGCAACGGCGTTACGGTTGTTGAGGTCCCAACCAGTGCGAATTTTTAAAGTGACAGGCACATTCACTGCATCGACAACTGCTTTCAAAATCTGTGAAACCAGCGGCTCATCTTTTAATAAGGCAGAGCCCGCCATCACATTGCATATTTTCTTCGCTGGGCAACCCATGTTGATATCAATGATTTGCGCGCCATTGTCTACATTGTACTTGGCTGCCTCAGCCATCATTGCTGGGTCTGCCCCTGCAATCTGTACAGAAATCGGGTCTACTTCACCTTCGTGATTCGCACGGCGACGTGTTTTCTCGCTACCGTAAAGGAGTGAATTAGACGTCACCATTTCTGAAACAGCTAAACCAGCGCCCATTTTTTTGCATAACTGGCGGAAAGGCCTATCTGTAACCCCGGCCATGGGAGCAACAACTAAATTGTTTTTCAGAATGTGATTGCCAATTTGCATTGATAAAAGATAATGAGGAAAAGTTGACTATTTTATACGCAATCGCGTCTCTAGGGAAGCGCGTTTCTCACGATGTTTTGCGTTAATTCTCTACCCATGGAAAGCCTAGTGTTGTTACGCCTTGTTTTAACGCTTTCATGGCGGTTAATACCATCGCTTTTTCACCCTTCATGCCAAGCTCAGTTGTGCGTCTTTCATTGGTTTTGGGTAAGCTAAATAATTTAAGTGTTGGATAGTTAGCTAGCATGGTATTCATCAAATCAATTAAATCACTTTCCCCTGCCTCTCTTACCCAAATTGAGGCTTCTACATAGTCTTGTTGATGAAATAAATGCGCATAGTGCGTATCTAACACCCAATCCACCATCGGGTGTGCCATATTGGGGAAGCCTGGCACAAAATAATGTTGATTAATACTAAAACCTGCTACACGGTTAATTGGGTTGGGGATTAAATCTGCCCCTTGCGGAAAATCCGCCATCAGCACGCGTTTCGGATATGCACCATCACCATACTGTGCTTCAATCTCTGCTACACCGCCAACGTGGCGTACGATTGGTACGCCAGCCGCATCTGCCGCACATTGGCGTGTGCAATCATCAGGGGTAGCGCCAATGCCACCAAAGCTAAATACAATGTCTCCACGTGCCATGCTCGCTTTAATGGCGCTGGAAATTTGGTCTGGCACGTCACCCAAATAATTGGCCCAGCTCAGTTGTAGGCCACGTGCTGAGAGTAAATCGATCACTTTGGCTAGGTGTGCATCTTGGCGTTTCCCAGAGAGTATTTCATCGCCAATGATATAGAGGCCGAAGTTACGCATTATGTTTGTAACTAGTGAAACTACATTTAGGGTAGGTTGAACAGCCTAAAAATTCACTTGTTTTTTTACGGGGTACTAATTTTCCAATGGAGCACCATGGGCCGTTATCATTTATTTGGAGCTCTTTTGTAACCTCAATTTTCTGATTAGTTTGGTTTTGAGATATTGCCACTAAAGCGTAAATGGCTTTGCATTGTTTTGGATATGCTGAGCATGCTAGAAAGTCTGTTTCTGTGCCATCACTCCGAGGGATGCTTTTCCTAATTAGTTTATGATGATTGCATTTTGGACAAACTGCGCCTACTTTTGGAATAAAATGACTGGCATTTTGTGGTAGTTCTTTAGTAGGTTCTGGCTTAGAGGGTTTTTTTACTATTGGTGAGTGTTGTTCCAACAGAAATTTTGTTATTGCAGCAATTTCTTCATTGGTCATTTCCCAAAAAGGGTCTAAGTTAATGGATAGCAAGCTATTTTGCCTTTTAAGTTCTTTGAACTTATCAAAAATGGCATTTGTGATTTGGTCAGCCTTTAGCAGTTCAGTAACTTCAGCCCCTCTATTAATGATGCCTTTGTCTGAGATTGCTACTAGAATATTAATAGGGCAATATTTAAAACCTTTTTGTAAAGTTCCTAATAACATTTTGCTACGGAGAGAGTCTTTGTTTTTAGTTAAAAGGCTTTTTAATATTTTTGCTTGTGCCTCAGCTTGTAATACTGGAGAGGGCATTCCTACAGGTGTGTTCTGGTAGCTTCGTGCCCATTCTTTGTTTTTATTTACTTTAATTTCTCCGTAAACACTTTTAGATTCAATAATAAAAAATGCATATTTTGTTATAATGAGATGGTCAATTTGCGCCACATTACGACCATGTTTTATTCGAAGGTCATTAATGACAATGAAGTCAGACTCTTGTTCAAATGAACGCTCTAAATAAAAAGCCATTTGTTTTTCAGCTCTTTCGCCCGCAGCAATTTTAGGATTGCCTGATGCTGTTATTTTTTTCTCTTTTAAAATCATATAAGGGTTTCCATAGTTTTAATGCGCGCCTTCCCAATTGTTGCTAACGCCCACTTCTGCTAGTAAAGGCACATCCAACTTAGCTACTTTCTGCATTAATTCGGGTAACACTTCCTTCACTAATGATAATTCTGCTTCAGGCACTTCCAGCACCAATTCATCATGTACCTGCATAATTAATTTGGTTTGTAAGCTTTTGCTTTCCAGCCAATTTTGTACGGCAATCATGGCAAGTTTAATCAAGTCTGCCGCGGTTCCTTGCATTGGCGCATTGATGGCAGCACGTTCTGCCCCTGCGCGTCGTGTACCGTTAGCGCTATTGATTTCTGGCACCCATAAACGGCGGCCAAAGTAGGTTTCTATATAGCCATTATCTTTAGCAGACTGGCGGGTATCATCCATGTATTGGCGCACACCTGGGTAGCGAGTAAAGTAGCGCTCGATGTAGCTCGCAGCGGCGCCACGCTCGATGTTTAAGTTTTGCGCTAAACCAAATGCGCTCATACCGTAAATGAGTCCAAAGTTAATGACTTTGGCATATCGACGCTGTTCATTATCAACAGCATCACGCTCTACTCCGAAAACCTCGGCTGCTGTGGCACGATGAATATCTTCGTTGTTGGCAAAGGCAGATAACATGCCTTCATCTTGTGATAAATGGGCCATGATGCGCAGCTCGATTTGCGAGTAATCTGCAGAGACAATGTGTGAACCTTCTGGCGCAATAAATGCTTCACGAATACGGCGACCTTCGGCACTTCGTACGGGGATATTTTGCAAGTTAGGGTCTGAGCTGGCTAGCCGGCCTGTAATCGCTACCGCTTGGTTGTAGCTAGTATGTACTCGCCCAGTTTGTGGATTAATCATTTTAGGTAGTTTGTCCGTGTAGGTGGACTTGAGCTTCGCTAGGCCGCGATACGCCAATAAGACCTTAGGTAGTGGGTAATCTAGTGCTAGTTGTTGTAGTACATCTTCATCTGTACTTGGTTTACCCGAAGGGGTTTTTTTGATCGGTTTGATTCCTAGCTTATCGAATAAAATTTCTTGCAATTGCTTAGGAGAGCTTAAATTGAATTTTTGGTCTGCTAGTTCATACGCTTTGTTCTCAAGTTCGATTAACTGCATGCCAATTTCATTGCTCTGGCTGTTGAGCATACTGGCATCAATCAGCACACCATTGCGTTCGATGGTGTATAAAACCTCCATTGATGGCATTTCAATTTCGCTGTAGATGAAGTTAAGCTTCTCATCTTTAGTGATATGCGGCAAAAAATTACCATGCAGTTGTAACGTAATGTCAGCATCTTCTGCGGCATAGTCGCTAGCGGTTTCTACCGTCACCTGATTGAAACTTACTTGTTTAGCACCTTTGCCCGCTACCTCTTCAAAGTGGATGGTTTCTAAGCCTAAATGACGTTGAGCTAAGTCGTCCATACCATGGCTGCGGTGGCTTTCTAATACGTATGATTGCAACATCGTGTCATGTGCAATGCCATTAAGAACCACACCGTGGTTAGCAAGTATATGTTTGTCGTATTTTAAGTTCTGCCCAACCTTTTTAATGTTTGGGTTTTCTAAGATTGGCTTTAATTTGGCTAATGTTGCTGTAAAAGGCAGCTGGTCTGGCGCGTCAAAATAATCATGTGTTAGCGGCAAGTAAGCGGCTTCACCTGCTTTAACAGAAAATGACATCCCGACGATCTTTGCCGTCATCGGATTTAAGCTGGTGGTTTCAGTATCAAAGCAAACAAGCGTTGCTTTGGCTAGTTTTTCTAGCCAAATATCTAAATCTTCACCTGTCAGTATCGTCGTGAATTTGCGCTCAGTATTAACTGAGCCTGCTGACAAATCTACCATTTGCGATGATTGTTGCCTTGTTGCTTCGGAAACAGGCGCTTTAGATATGCCTTCTGGCACAACACCATCTTCAGACATCTTTTCCAGCTCGCGCTTCCAGCTTCTAAACTCAAAACGATCAAAGAGCTCTGCTAACTTGGGCTTGTCGATAGGTCGTGGCGCAAGGTCAGCTAAGTTGTCTTGAATGCCAACATCACAACGGATGGTAATGAGCTCTTTGGCGGTTGGTAGCCATTCAAGCGCCTCTCTTAAGTATTCACCTACTTTGCCCTTAATATCGTCTGCATGGGCAATAATATTGTCGAGAGAGCCGTATTCTTGCAGCCATTTAACAGCTGTTTTAGGCCCTACTTTGTCTACCCCAGGTATGTTGTCTACTTTGTCGCCTATTAATGTTAAGTAATCAATGATTAAATTAGGTGGAATGCCGAATTTTTTTTCTACCCCTGCAATATCTAATACATCATCTGTTCTTCTAAAGGCATCGCGCATGGTGTTGACGACAGTAATGTGTTCGTTCACTAATTGTGAAATATCTTTATCACCGGTCGAGATGATGGTTTTAATGCCTTCTCGTTCTGCCTGTTTGGCTAATGCGCCAATGACATCGTCTGCCTCAACACCTTCAATCATAATCAATGGCCAGCCTAATGCTTTAATCGCCTCGTGTAGTGGCTCTATTTGAGGGCGTAAATCATCTGGCATCGCTGAGCGGTTGGCTTTGTAATCGGGGAAAATATCATCTCGAAATGTTTTACCTTTGGCATCAAATACACAAGCACTGTAATCGGCAGGGTAATCTTTATGCAGACGACGCAACATATTGAGTACACCTTGAATAGCGCCGGTGGGTTCGTCCGCCGAATTACGCAAATCGGGCATGGCGTGGAAAGCACGATATAGATAAGACGAGCCATCTACGAGTAATAAGGTTTTCATATCTAAATCTCAGGTCTGCAAGTTTGTTTTATGCGGTATTTTCCCATATCTAGCCAGACTTTATGTAATATGTTCATACTTATGCTGCTGACAGCATTTATTTAGATTGAGGATGAATAATGGCAACGAAAAAAATACCAGTAATGACAACACCAGAGCTCTTACATGGTGATGCAGAAGGCAACGAGTCCTGGCATGCGTTTGAAATTATGTCTGAGTATGTGAGTGCGACAGAAAAGCTTAAAACGATTATGCCGGCTGTTTCTATTTTCGGCAGCGCACGAACTAAACCAGATCATCCTTATTATAAATTAACAGAAGACTTGGCACGTCAATTATCTGATTCAGGTTTCACGGTTATTTCTGGTGGCGGACCTGGCATCATGGAGGCTGCTAACAAGGGTGCACATCCAGGTGTAGGGCCAAGCGTTGGCTTGAATATTGAATTGCCGTTTGAGCAATCAGGCAACCCCTATCAAGATATAGGCATTACTTTTAAAACATTTTTTATGCGTAAAGTCATGTTTGTTAAATATGCCTCAGCCTACGTGGTGATGCCAGGTGGTTTTGGCACGATGGATGAGTTAATGGAAGCCATTACCTTGGTGCAAACAGGGAAAACACGCAAGATTCCCATTATCTTAATGTGTTCTGACTATTGGGCAGGTTTGTTAGATTGGCTTAAAAATACATTGATTGCTGAAGGCATGGCCGCGGAAGAGGACATGGACTTGATGCAAGTGATTGACGACCCCAAAGAGGTGGTGGCCGCCATTTTTAAATATTATGAATCTAGAGGCTTCGACCTTAGCCTAGAAGAGAAGAAAAACCAGCTTAATTTGTAAGGAATTGAGTATGATCTCTCGCTTTTTTGATAGAATGAACTTAACTTAGCTAGCAAGGTGAACAGTATGCAAAAAAAATCATTAAAACACTTATTAGTATGCGTGGCGTTTGCTTTTTTATCACCTAGTATGCTTTTTGCGGCAACACCGTCAGATGCCGAGTTGTTAGAAGAGGTGCCCCCTCCGCCTAAAGTGCAAGAAGGTGAAGTTTTAGAAGGTGAGCCAGAAGTAACCATACGTAAAAAAAACAAAAAAACGATACATGAGTACCGTATGAATGGTGAGCTTTACATGATGAAAATCATTCCAGAACATGGTGTTGCCTATTACCTTTATAGGGAAGATCAGCATAGTGATTGGACCAATGTAGGCCCCAACCCACCGCTGGCAGTCCCTAAGTGGACATTATTCACATTCTGATCTTAACTAACTTTTCTGGGAAAAATGCTAGACCTAAGCAGCTAGCATATCGAAGAGCCTAGTAGCACTTTATGTCAGTTTTCACCACACTCACACTTCAAGAAGTCCAAGCGCTATTGCAAGATTTTGCTATAGGAGAAATCACTGCGCTTAAAGGTATTTCTGCCGGCATTACCAATACCAATTATTTTGTGATTACAGACCAAGCACGTTATGTGTTAACTGTTTTTGAGAATAACAGCATGGATGAGCTGCCCTATTTTGTGAATTTAATGGCGCACCTTGCCGCGCATGATGTTCCTTGCCCTGAGCCAATTAAAGATAAGCACGGGGTTGATTTACGTTTAATCAAAGATAAGCCAGCGCTGCTGATTAGTTGTTTAAGTGGTGTCAATATTGACGATCCTGATGCTCAGCAATGTGCGCAAGTAGGACGCGTATTAGCGCAAATGCATTTAGCCAGTCATTCGTTTGCACAGGCTTCAACTAATCAACGTGATACTGCGTGGCGAGTAAATACAGCCGAGCAAGTGATGGGTAAGCTGTCTGCGGATGATCAAGCAGTATTAAGGAAAGCCTTAGTATTCCATGAAAGCTTGGATTTAAGCGCGTTGCCTAAAGGCGTTATTCACGGTGACCTGTTCCGTGACAACGTGTTATTTGATGGGCCAAAATTAGGTGGATTGATTGATTTTTATTATGCCTGTGATGATGTGTTGTCTTATGATGTGGCCATTACCGTGAATGACTGGTGTTTAACAGAAACCGGAGACTTTGATGAGCCGCGCTTGAATGCATTTATGCAGGCATATACAGAAGTGCGACCATTTAACGATGCAGAAAAACAAGTGTGGCAAGGTTTGCTCTGTATCGCCGCTTTGCGTTTTTGGCTGTCTCGTTTGTATGATTGGCATTTTCCAGCAGCAGGGGAGCTAACACATGCAAAAGACCCTAACTACTTTAAAAATATTTTGCTCAAAAGAGCCACGCCAGTCGCATTGGCATAGTGGACAATAATAAGGTTTTAATATGGCAATATTAGCATCACGTACAAAAACAGGCATTAGTTGGATTAGTGAAAGCATCGCTTTATTTAAGCAATCCCCCAGAAAGTGGCTACTGTTAGCCTCGGCTTACCTAGGCTTGTTTGTGTTGTTGCCATCAATTCCAGGTTTGCAGATTTTTGCATTTGTCACTATTTTGATCTGGCCAATATTTATCGTAGTAGCAATGCGGTTGTATAGAAATGTTGAGTTCAACAAAGAAGAAACCCTTTCCAGTATTATGCAGCTCATACAGCCCAATATAAGAAAGTTACTCATGTTGGGTTTTGTAAACTTATTTTACTTTATTTTGGTGAGTATTCTTTTAAGTGCGGATATGCAAGCACTCGCAGAAATCTTAGATAAGAAAAATCAGTTAAGTGACCAAGAAATGATCGCAGCATTACAAAGCATGATGCCGGTTTTTCTTAAGTTGGTCGTGTTGTTTATCCCATTGATGATGGCAGGCTGGTTCGCCCCGATGTTAATTGCTTTTAATAACTATAGTTTGGTTAAGGCGATTAAATCTAGCATTGCGGGGTCATTGCAACACCTGATAGCAATGATTGCTGCGTGGCTATTGCTGAGCGCAGGCATGATGACTTTGATGATGTTTGCAAGTGTGCTCGTAGGGTTATTTGCGATGATGATACCGACAATCGCTCAGTCTTTGGTAACGGCCTTAGTGTTTGGTTGTTTCCTAGTTAGCATTGCGCTGACATTAGCTTTTCAATACGTGAGCTATCGAGATGTTTTCAGGGCAGCAGGTACAACAGCTTAAGTTCAATGTTAAATAGGGGTGAGTTTGGCAAATTCTAAGGCAAGCCACTTCAATCCATCGTTACCAAAGTTCACTTGTACGCGCATATCGTTCGCACTCCCTTCGTAGCTCACCACTACGCCAATACCAAATTTTTTGTGTTCAACGCTTTGGCCAATTTTCCATGGCATGGCATTTTTTTGCTCACTACTTGTCTGGCTGTTCATTCTATGAGGCAACTCATTGTAATTAGGGCTGCCTGATTTGGCCACAGGCTTACTATTGAGGCGTTTTAATAACGCTTCAGGGATCTCATCTAGAAAGCGTGAGGGAATGCCATAACGTACTTTCCCATGTAGCATACGGCTTTGTGCATGGCTTAAATACAAACGTTGCCTTGCGCGCGTTACCGCCACGTACATTAAGCGGCGTTCTTCTTCCAAGCCGTTGTTCTCATACATGCTTTGCTCATGTGGGCATAAACCTTCTTCTAGGCCGCTGATGAACACGGTTCTAAATTCCAAGCCCTTAGAGGCGTGTACGGTCATTAACTGTAGTGCATCATGCCCCACATCGGCTTGGTGTTCGCCTGCTTCTAAACTTGCATGGCTTAAAAACTGTGAAAGTAGATCTTGTTCAGTTTCACCATCTACATTGTTATGGTTGCCAAAATCTTGATTGGTAAATGCCACTGCGGCTGTCACCAACTCTTCCAAGTTGGCAATGCGGTCTTCACCTTCTTTGGTGTTTTGATAGTAGACTTTTAAGCCAGATAAAGAGGTGGCAATATCAGCGACTTCAGCAAGCGAAATGCCATAGGCTTGATCCGTCATTTCACGAATCAGCGCTACAAAACCTTCGATGCCTTTGCCTCCAGCCTTCCCATTGCCCGCTCTGTTGATGGCTGCTTGCCACAAGCTGCAATCTTGGCTACGTGCTTCACCTTGTAACTGTTCTAATGTGCGTGCGCCAATGCCGCGAGTAGGGAAGTTAATGACACGCAGCAGGGCAGTATCATCGTTGGCATTAGCAATTAAGCGCATATACGCAAGTGCATGTTTAATCTCAGCGCGCTCAAAAAAGCGCAAACCACCATACACGCGATAAGGTAAGTTGGCAGAAAATAAAGCATGTTCAATAACACGCGATTGTGCATTGCTACGATATAGCATTGCAATGTCGCCTAAGCTGGTGCCTTCAGCATGTAGCATTTTTATTTCATCGACAATAAAAGCAGCTTCATCATTATCGTTATAAGCTTCGTAAATACGGACAGGCTCGCCTTTGCCAGCAGACGTCCACAGGTTTTTACCTAAGCGGTTTTTATTGTTTGAAATAATCGCATTTGCTGAGTCTAGAATGTTACTGTGCGAACGATAGTTTTCTTCTAGCTTGACGATATTTTGAACATTAAAATCATTTTCAAAATCTTGCATATTGCCGACACGTGCGCCGCGAAAACCATAAATAGATTGGTCGTCATCACCGACCGCAAACATGCAATTATTCTTGCCTGCAAGTAGCTTTAGCCATAAATATTGTAAGCGGTTAGTATCTTGAAACTCATCCACCAAAATATATTTAAAGCGTGATTGATAATGCTCGCGAATATGTGTATCACGCTCTAGCAGCTCATAGCAACGCAATAGTAGCTCAGAAAAATCTGTCACGCCTTCACGGTTGCACTGTTTGTCGTACTCTTCGTAAATTTCTCTTAGACGTTGCGAGTGCCCATCATAAGCATCTACTTTGTCAGCACGTAAGCCTTCTTCTTTGCAACTATTGATATAGCCTTGCACCTGCTTAGGCGCAAACTTCTCGTCATCCACATTCATCAGTTTGAGTAAGCGCTTAATGCTAGAAAGTTGGTCGGCATTATCTAAGATTTGAAAAGTACTGGGCAAACCTGCTTCACGATGGTGTGCACGCAATAAACGATTACACAAACCATGAAAAGTCCCCACCCACATGCCTCGTGTATTAATCGGCATCATAGCGGTTAAACGGGTCAGCATTTCTTTAGCGGCTTTGTTCGTAAATGTCACCGCCATTAAACCCATGGGGGAGATTTGGCCAGTTTGAATTAACCATGCAATACGAGTGGTTAGCACACGTGTTTTACCACTGCCAGCACCAGCCAGAATTAATGAAGATTGATGCGGCAATGTCACTGCTTCCAGCTGTTTATTGTTCAGGCCAGTTAGTAAAGAATCGCTATCTAAGTTGGGAATATCCATACCGTTATTATAGCGTCTCAACCGACTTAATGCGTAGCATTTAGCGAGGTTGGGGACACCCCGTGCGGGTGTAGTAATTCTGCAATAAGTAGATTACTCAACCGACTTAATGCGTAGCATTTAGCGAGGTTGGGGACACCCCGTGCGGGTGTAG
>JAZGEZ010000062.1:0-8320 GCA_036479055.1 Methylophilaceae bacterium
GTACTTCGCGCAAGCCAACTGCACCTGCCATATCTTGTAGCTCACAATCACCATTGGCAGAACAGGTCAGGCAATCGAGTGGGTGGTCAGAAATGTATAGCTCCATCACACCACGACGCGTGTCGGCTAATGCTTCTGTTTGTGTTTTAACCTTAATGCCTTCTGCCACTGGCGTTGTGCAAGAGGCTGGCATGCCACGACGCCCTTCGATTTCGACCAGACACAAACGGCATGAACCGAACGGTTCAAGCGAATCAGTCGCACATAATTTTGGCACCGTCACGCCACTGAGTTGTGCCGCATGCATAATAGAAGTGCCTTCTGGCACCGTCACGTCTACACCATCAATATTTAATGTAACTTGTACATCACTGTCTTTTTTTGGCGTGCCATAATCTGTATCAGCATCGTACTTTAATGGCTCAGTATTGGCTGCTGTGTGTTTAATATCATCCATGATGCTATCCTTTGCCGCCAACTAGGGGGCACTTTCCTTTTCATTAAGCTTCTTATCTAGGCCGAAGTCTTCTCCAAAGTGGTTCAGTGCACTTATCACTGGGTAAGGTGTCATCCCGCCTAATGCGCACAACGACCCGTTTAACATCGTATCTGACAAGTCTCGTAAAACTTGTATATTGTTTTTGTGGTCTTTACCCGAAGTAATTTTATCCATCACTTCAACGCCACGTGTCGCCCCAATACGGCAAGGGGTGCATTTTCCACAACTCTCAATCGCGCAAAATTCAAATGCATAACGTGCCATTTTCGCCATATCAACCGTATCATCAAATGCCACAATACCGCCATGCCCTAACACTGCCCATAGCGCTGTAAACGCTTCATAATCTACTGGCGCATCAAATTGACTTTCTGGCAAATAAGCACCCAGTGGCCCGCCTACTTGCACAGCTCTAATCGGCTTGCCTGTTGCCGAGCCGCCGCCAAAGTCATAAAGCAACTCTCTTAGCGTCGTGCCAAAAGCTAGCTCTACCAAGCCGCCCTGTTTAATATTACCTGCCAACTGAATCGGCAAAGTGCCGCGTGAGCGCCCCATGCCGTAATCAGCATAATATTGCGCACCTTTATCCAAAATAATCGGTATTGTTGCTAAACTGATGACATTATTGACTACTGTTGGTTTCCCAAATAAACCTTCTATCGCTGGCAATGGTGGTTTAAAACGGACTAAGCCACGTTTACCCTCTAAACTTTCAAGCAAGGAAGTCTCTTCACCACATACATAAGCACCTGCGGCGCGGCGTACTTCTACATGAAATACCTTACCTGAACCACCAATATCATCGCCTAAGTAGCCTGCGGCATTGGCTTTCTCGATTGCTTCATTGAGAATATGCAATGCATGCGGGTATTCGCTTCGTAAGTAGATATATCCTTGCGTTGCGCCTACAGCGACACCAGCAATCGTCATGCCCTCTATCAACACAAAAGGGTCATCTTCCATAATCATGCGATCAGAGTAAGTACCTGAATCGCCTTCATCCGCATTACAAACAATGTATTTCTGCTCGCCTGTTGCACCTAATACCGTATTCCATTTGATACCGGTAGGGAAAGCAGCACCTCCACGACCACGCAAGCCTGAGTCAGTCACTGCTTTTACAATGTCTTCGCAAGACATGCTCAATGCATTCTTTAATCCCTTATAACCATCGTGTGCAATGTAATCATCAAGTGATACGGGGTCGGTAATACCCACGCGTGCAAAGGTCAGCCGCTGTTGTTTTTTTAGCCATGCCAGCTCTTCAGTTAACCCAAGGTTGAGAGGATGCTTTTTAGCGTTGAGAAAATCCGCATCAAACAAACTTGATACATCTTTTGGTCTCACCGGCGCAAAGGCTACGCGGCCGTTATCGGTTTCAATTTCGACAAAAGGTTCTAACCAGAA
The DNA here is from genome assembly GCA_036479055.1 of Methylophilaceae bacterium. Taxonomy (GTDB): domain Bacteria; phylum Pseudomonadota; class Gammaproteobacteria; order Burkholderiales; family Methylophilaceae. Next base: position 1,907 of record JAZGEZ010000062.1, read on the forward strand.
CAAACCACGTGACCCATTACGGATAAGCTGGATTTCAACCCCACGTTTATCTGCTTCTTCCTGTATAGCCTTAGCCGTACGGTCAGCACCTAGGGAAAGTGCTGTCGAATCACGAGGAACATAGACTTTAATTGAATGGCCTTTAACCATTACTAACCTCGCTCACTAATTCAGCAATCCGCGCTAAGTCAACACGACCATAAACCTCTTCATCCAGCATCACGGCTGGCGAACAGGCGCAGTTACCTAAGCAATATACAGGCAACAATGTTACTTCACCATCGGCTGTCGTTTCGTGATAATCCACTCCTAACTTCGCTTTAATATCAGCCTCAAGTTTTTCTGAGCCCATTGCTTGACAGGATTCAGCACGACAAACCTGTAACACATGGTTGCCTACAGGGTGCGTTCTAAAATGATGGTAAAACGTGACAAAACCATGCACTTCAGCAACTGATAACGCTAATGCTTTTGATATTCGAGGGTATACCTCTTCCGGGATATAGCCGATGTCATCCTGTACCGCATGCAACAATGGCATTAAACCCCCCAGCACTCTTTTATGGGCAAGAATGTGCGCGTCTATTTTGCCTAAATCAACAGTAGAAAGTGTGTGAACCAAACCAAACCCTAAAGTGTAAATTAACTTATAATCATATACCTAAAACACCGCTTGTTAAACCCTTAAAAGGGCTTAGAATAACGCTTAATCATAAATTTAATGACTTAACTTCAACCCATGAAAAATATGCCGCAAAAACTAGTCGACCAGTTCGGCAGGCAAGTCGATTACATTCGACTCTCTATCACCGATCGCTGTGACTTTCGTTGCCAATATTGTATGGCTGAAGACATGGTGTTTTTGTCTCGCAATGAAGTCTTGAGTTTAGAAGAATGTGTGCGCTTAGTTAACGTGTTTGTGAAGTTAGGCGTAACAAAAGTGCGGATTACCGGCGGTGAACCTTTAGTGCGAAAAAATGCACTGTGGTTATTTGAAGCGCTTGGTCAACTAGAAGGGTTAAATGAACTAGTCATTACCACCAACGGCAGTCAACTCACAAAACAGGCTCAGAAACTCAAACAAGCAGGTGTTAAGCGGATTAATATTTCCGTCGACAGTCTCAAGGCAGAACGCTTCAAAGCCATCACGCGTACTGGTGATTTAAACAAAGTATTGGCTGGCATCGACAGTGCAATCGAAGCTGGGTTTGGTGGCATCAAACTCAACACCGTGCTCATGCGTGGTATTAACGATGATGAAACAACTGATTTAGTACAGTTTGCGATTGATAAAAAAATTGACATTAGTTTTATTGAAGAGATGCCTTTAGGCGAAGTTAACCACTCACGGCAAAATACGTTTATTAGCAATACGGATACGCTAAAGCGGTTACAAAGTAAGTACTCGCTACTACCTAGCACTGAGACAACAGGCGGGCCAGCGCGCTATTGGCGTGTGGCAGACTCAAAAACAAAGATTGGTTTTATTTCCCCACATAGCCACAACTTTTGTGAAAGCTGTAACCGCGTACGTATTACTTGCCAAGGAGAGCTCTACTTATGCCTTGGCCAAGAAGATAAAATTAAATTGATGCCGTTACTAAGAGGCCATCCCGATGATGATGCGCCCTTAATAGAAGCTATCTTAGCTAGCATGTCTATCAAACCTAAAGGTCATGATTTTGATTTAAATAGAGCTGCACCAGCTGTCGTAAGGTTTATGTCTCACACCGGAGGCTAGCACCATGGACATTTCAGCAATTATTCTCTCTGGGGGCCGAGCAACTCGTATGGGTGGTGTGGATAAAGGCTTAATACAACTACAAGACAAACCGCTTATCCAACATGTCATTACGCGTCTAGAACCTCAAGCAGATGAAATTTTTATCAATGCAAATCGAGAAATTCCTCGCTACCAAGCCTTTAACTTGCCTGTCCTACAAGATGACAACCCTGACTTTTTAGGCCCTTTAGCAGGGTTCTCTCTAGGTCTTAAACATTGTAAGCACCAATATTTATTAACAGTTCCAAATGATTCACCCATGATTGCCCCTGATCTAACAAAGCGCTTATTACAGGCATTGCTCGACAAAGAGGCAGAAATAGCCGTCGCCAAGAGTGAAAGCCATGCACACCCTGTATTTTGTTTAATGAAAAAAACAGTATGGCCTTCATTGTCTACTTACCTAGAACACGGTGAGCGCAAAGTAAGCGCTTGGCAAAAGAGCTTAAAATATACAGAGGTTGAATTTAATGACTGTAACGAAGCTTTTGTTAATTTGAATACATTTGAAGAACTGGAAGCTCTAGCATTAACATTAAGTGATGAATAAGTTACCTATTTTAGGCATCGTTGCGGCGAGTAGTAACGCTGGCAAAACAACAGTCATTACTCGGCTGCTACCAGCATTGGCAAAACACAACATACGTGTTTCGGTAATTAAACACGCGCATCACCAATTTGACATCGACCACCCAGGGAAAGATAGCTACAACATTCGCGAGGCTGGTGCAGTACAGACATTGATTGCATCGGGTAAGCGCTGGGCATTGATGACAGAAATGACGCGTACGCAAGAAGCTAGTCACGATGTTAACTTAGATGCACTGCTCAATCAGCTCAATCCAGACTATGCTGATTTAGTGCTGGCTGAAGGGTTCAAACAAGCAAAAATTCCTAAAATTGAAGTGTATCGACCCAGTTTAGGGTTGCCACTACTCGCTGACAGCGATGATAATATTATTGCCGTCGCTACGGATGAGCCAATTAACTGTACAACACCGCAGCTAATGCTAAATGACACACAAGCGTTATGCCAATTTATTATTCAATGGATTCAAACAACATCATGACAAAGCCGACATTACCAGAACTTGCAAGCAATCCGGGCTGTATGGATGACTACGATCCAAATGCGATGTCAGTACAGCAAGCTCATACCTTTATTCAACAGTTTCTAGATCCAGTCGTTGAATCTGAAACAATCCCTATACGTAAAAGTTTGGGTCGCGTACTCGCAGAAGATATTATTTCGCCAAGTAATGTACCAAACCACAATAATAGTGCCATGGATGGTTTCGCCTTCAAATACACCGAAGGCATACAGCTCATTAAAATTGTAGGCACAGCATTTGCGGGCAGCCCTTTTGATGGGGTAGTTAGTGCTAGTGAATGTATAAGAATCATGACGGGGGCTGTCATCCCTCAAGGGACAGATACGGTTGTCATGCAAGAGAATACGGTCAATAAAGGAGAGTATATCTCCTTATTAAATGAACCTGTACAAGGTGCAAACGTACGTTTTGCTGGTGAGGATTTAAAAAGTGGTCAAATTGTTTTAAATAAGGGCCATAAAATGCAAGCGGCTGATTTGGGGCTTTCTGCTTCACTTGGCGTTGCTAAAGTTACTGTACATCGTCGTTTAAAAGTCGCTTTTTTTAGCACTGGTGATGAGCTTGTCAATGTTGGCAAACCATTAAAAGAAGGGCAACTATATGACAGTAATCGCTATACCATCTATGGAATGCTGAGTCGGCTAGGGGTCAAAATAACAGACCTTGGTGTCGTGCCAGATCAACTAGACTTGCTAGAAAGCACCTTATTGAAAGCGTCAAAAGAACATGATGTCGTATTAACCAGCGGCGGCGTTTCAGTGGGCGAGGCTGATTACATGAAAACATTGTTGACCAAACATGGACAAGTGTTATTTTGGAAAATCAATATGAAACCAGGCCGCCCTCTAGCTTACGGAAAAGTTGGTAACGCACATTACTTTGGCCTACCCGGCAACCCGGTTTCCACGATGGTCACTTTTTATCAATTTGTACGTCAAGCTCTGTTGCTGCTCATGGGTGGCACTGCTAGAGCATACCCAATGTTTCAAGTAGCGTGTACGCAAGCAATTAAAAAAACAAAAGGTCGCACTGAGTTTCAACGTGGCATTTTATTCGAAGATAACGGCAAATGGAAAGTCAAACCCCTACCTAATCAAGGTTCTGGTATTTTAAGTAGTATGAGCATGGCAAACTGCTTTATTGTATTAACAGAAGACATCGGCAACTGCGAAGCTGGTGCTATTGTCAACGTCCAAGTGTTAGAGGGAGTTATTTAACATAACAACTAATGGTTGGCTGTTAAAAGCCACAATGGTCAGTTAACAAATGTATACTCGCCATAGTATAATCAAAGGCTTACCTTTGAAAAACAGATTACTTTGGACCTTCCAGTTACCAACTCCGTTATTAGAAAAAATGGCATTATTTGGGCAATTACTGCCTCAATATTACTGCATACATTTGTGGCAGTAGTGGTACCGAATTTTAATTTTTCAAGTAAAAAAGAAACGCGGCACGTTTTAAAAATTGAGTTACAAAAACCGGCACCTCCTACACCTGTTCCTGCACCAATGGTAGAGCCCCTACCACCAATTGACATTCCGGAGCCGCCAAAGCCGAAACCTATCAAAAAGAAAATCAAACCGATTGTAAAACCTAAGCCGATAAAAAAGGAAGCGCTTACCCCTATTGAAGAACCGCTACCTGAAGTCGCTCCCCCACCCGTAGTAGAAGAAGTTATAGCCGTACAACCTTCAGATGAAATCACACCTGAAGTTGTCGTACCCCCTGCACCTACAGAGTCACCGCCTCCACCTGAGCCTAGCCAAGCAGACAAAAATAATGCGCTAAGTGCCTATGGTAGCTTGTTGGGACGCGCAATTGCAAAACATAAGTCATACCCCAAAATGGCGCAAAGGCGCGGCTGGCAAGGAACCGTATTACTCAGCCTAAAAATCGACGGTGACGGTAACGTGCTATCTGCCATCGTGCGGGATAGTAGTGGTCATGATTCGTTAGATAAACGTGCTTTAGCGATGGTTAAAAAAGCTTCACCATTTCCTAAACCACCGCCAGCATTGCAGGGGAATAGCTTTAACCTCGCTGTCCCTGTTACTTTTAAATTGGCTGATGGTTAATGGCACAATCATCCAAAACTAGATCTTTACGCGATTTGTTATTAGCCCATGAGCTAATATTTATTGTGCTGATCATTCTTGCAGTGATGGGTGGTATGTATGGCATTCACCTTTGGGACAAATCAGCTAAAGAATCTCAGCGCATTCATTCCTTGGTACAAGAAATCCAACAGACACGAGGTGATTTATACCGACAAATGAAAGAATTATTTGATGCGTTTTTATTAAGCGAACATGGCGCTAAAGAGGAATACAAGGTCTATACGAAATCCATTTTGCAACACTTTAACAACCTCGAAAACCTAGCCATTGGTGCTGAAGAAGAAAAAGCCATTGCCGACCTAAAAGACAACTACACTATTTTTGTCACTAAGGCGCCAGACATGTTCTACCAGTATCAAATAAGCCCGAATAATGAATCTCGCAAAGCGCTATACCAAGATATGGAAACTGGTATCTTTAGCAGTTATGAAAAAGTTTCTAAGCGTGCAGAGAACTTATTAGCCTTAAAGCAAAATGAGCTGAAAGGCCGCCTACAAGAGGCCAAGCAAACATCCATTGTATTATTGGTCATTCCAACACTTCTCGCAGGGCTATTACTCATCCTGTCCCGTACACTTTTAAAGCGTGCAATAGTAAACCCTATTAATGCGATGATGCTAGCAACCAAAGAAATCAGCCAAGGTAATCTTGAACATAAAGTGCCTGATGCTGGCGCAGAAGAGTTATCCATTCTTTCACAAGAAATCAATAAGATGGCCGAAGATTTAGCTGAAAGCCGGAATGCGTTAGTTCGCACGGAAAAACAAGCTGCACTTGGTTTGCTTGTCCCTATGTTGGCGCACAACATCAGGAATCCGTTAGCCAGCATTCGTGCAACAGCACAAGTCATTGATATTCCAGAAGGAGATGAAGATACTGAAGGCTCCGTCCACGGTATTATAAACACTGTCGACAGGTTGGAACGTTGGACGACATCATTGCTTGCTTATTTGCATCCGTTAAAACCCGCCTTAACTAAGGTTTCATTAGATCGAATAATTGAAAGTGCGCTTGTCCCTCTAAAGCAAAAACTAAAAGAGAAGAATATAACATTCGCTAAGAACAGCGCTTCTATAAAGCAAAGTATCCTGACCGACGAACATTTGCTAGAACAAGTGTTTTACAACTTAATTTTAAATGCGATAGAAGCTTCTCCTCAAGGTGGCAACATACGTTTAGATGCTTGCTACATACAGACGATGCTTGAAGTTATCATTACAGATCAAGGTGCAGGCATTCCATTTGCACCAGAACCAAACACCTCAAGTCCAGGCATATCAACAAAAAGATTTGGCACCGGTCTAGGCATTCCATTTGCCTTCAAGGTTTGTGAAGTCTTAAACGGCAGCATCGAATTCACTGCTCTACAACCGAACGGTACACAGGTCAAATTACAATT
>JAZGEZ010000063.1:0-3887 GCA_036479055.1 Methylophilaceae bacterium
GCATAAAACACGTCGCCATTTTCTGCTAAATAAGCATGTTCTTTTTCGATTAGTGTACTAATCATATTAATCATTTCATCAATATGCATCGTAGCGCGCGGCTCAACATCAGGGCGTATGACCCCTAACTTTTCAGCATCTTCATCCATCGCATCGACAAATCGCTGCGTGAGCTCACCAATACTTTCTTTATTTTCGTTAGCTCGTTGAATAATTTTATCGTCAACATCGGTAATGTTTCTCACATAGGTCACGTCATAGTTAGATGCACGCAACCAACGCGCCACCAAATCAAACACAACCATGACACGCGCATGCCCTAAATGACAGTAGTCATAAACAGTCATTCCGCAGACATACATGCGGACTTTATTAGGGGTAATCGGAATGAAAGTTTGCTTATTACGAGCGAGGGTATTATAAATTTTTAACATACGTCTAGATTTCGAGGGTAAATCGACCAATAAAACAACTAATTATTACAATAAAACCAATTATTTACACGGAATACCTACCAGACTATTGGATGTTAGCAATCCTATTGGTAGAATACTGCTATTACTAACTAAATCCAGTATATCATAATGACAATTCACAACGTTTTACTTAAGAAATACGTAGCTCCTTTGCTACTCGCTTTGCTGTTCTCAACAACACAGGTAACCGCAGATGAACTAAAAGACATTTCTAAAATGGCCGAGCAAGGGCAGCAAAAAGCCGCGCTCGAACGTATTGAAACCTACTTAGAAGCCAACCCCAAAGATGCACAAGGCATGTTTATGAAAGGCATTATTCTTGCAGAAAGCGGTAACCGTAGTGCAGCGATTAAAACATTTAATGCGCTAACAAAAACATATCCTAACTTGCCAGAACCTTACAACAACTTAGCCGTTTTACATGCAGAGGCTGGTGAGTATGACTTGGCGAAAAAAGCACTGGAAACAGCAATTAAAACACACCCAAGTTATGCGACTGCACATGAAAACCTAGGGGATATATATGCACGTATGGCGTCAGAAGCTTACGATAAAGCATTGAAGCTAGATACTGGTAATTCACGTGCGCAAAACAAACTATCTTTAATTAAAGACTTATTTAGTACTGGTGATAGAACGACTATTGCAGCGAACACAACGCCAACGCGCCCAATTCGCCCAGCGGATAAGAAGGTTAAGCCTACTGCACCAGTGCCAGTAGCTGATACGAAACCAGCGCCAGAACCTGCACCTACAGATACTTCAGCCGATACAGAACGTAATATTGTTGCAGCTGTCGAAACCTGGAGAAGCGCTTGGTCAAACCAAGACATTGATGGCTATCTTGCCAGCTATGCCGATAGCTTTACCCCAGCAAAAGGCAAAAGCCGTAACAGCTGGAAAAAAACACGGCGCGTTCGTGTGACAAGCCCATCAAGTATCGATTTGACAATCAGCAATGAAGAAGTTGAAATTATTGATGATAGCAATGCAAAAATGAGCTTTAAGCAATATTATAAAGCTGCAAGTCGTAACGCTATCCACACCAATAAAACACTCCTTCTTAAAAATGTCGGTGGCACTTGGTTAATTAATAAAGAAATTGCATCAAACTAATAGTATTTGATGCAATTTTAAGTGATGTATATTGATAGATATGATTAAAATGAGACTGATTCAAAAAGCCGACTCACAAAGAATGCGGCTTGCCCAATACCTAGTGGTTATTATTTGCACCCTATTGCCTTGGAGTGCCACCGCCGTGAATCAAGGCAAGCTATCTGACAAGTTGTTTACTGGCAATGCTGGGCGAGACTTGGTAGAAAAACTGCTGGTAGAAAGTCTCATGCAAATTGCTCAAGGCAAAAATAAACAGGCAATGGAAACAGTCAATGAGCTTATTCGTACAACACCCAACTTTAAATTAGCGCATTTAATCCGTGGTGACTTGCTTAGCGCGCAGGTGCGAGCATTAAATACTTTTGGCAATCCAGTAGCCGCCAATGCAAAATCCAACACTAAAGCAATTGAAGGGTTACGCGCAGAAGCGCGAACGCGTTTGAATCACTATTTTTCGACGGATAACAAACGCCAAGTTCCTAACATATCAGTTCAGATGGCGGGACCACAAAAACACTTGGTTTTAATTGATACGGTTAAATCTAGGTTGTTTCTATACAAAAAAACAGATGGTGGGTTAAAACACGTTTCCGACCATTATGTCTCTATCGGAAAAAATGGTGCAGATAAAAATGTAGAAGGTGACAAACGCACACCTGTTGGACTTTATTTTTCTAGTAAAAAAATAACCACTCAACTATCAGACTTTTATGGCGATGGTGCTTACCCACTTAACTACCCTAATGAACTAGATACACATAATAAAAAAACGGGTTATGGAATATGGCTACATGGGACACCTAAAGACACCTATAGCCGTCCACCACGTGCAAGCGATGGATGTGTCGTACTTAGTAACCCAGATTTGCAGAAATTAGCACCTGTTTTAAAAATAGGTAATGTGCCAATCATTATTTCTGATAATGTCCAATGGGTTGATAGTAATAAAAGTTTGATTAAAAGTTCTGAGCTAACAACACTTAACAGTGCATTAAAAACTTGGCAATCTGACTGGACCTCACAAAACACTGACAAATATTTAAGTCACTATTCAAATAGCTTTTTTTATAGCAAAGGGAACCTGACTCAGTGGGCAGCACATAAACGAAGAGTGCAAGCGAGCAAACCCAAAGTCACCATTCAAGTAAATGATGTCAGCATGTTTAGCTATCCATCATTACACAAAAATAAAGGCAAAAAACCTAGTGATATTAACCAGGAAGTTATAGTTGTTAATTTTGAGCAACATTACGAAAGCCCTACATTAAAGAACAAAATGCGCAAACGTCAATATTGGAAAAATGAAAATAACCAATGGAAAATTATTTATGAAGGTGCCGCATAATATGCAATTTAATACAATTAAACATTGGCTATGTGCAACAGTGTTAGCAATGCTGATCACTAATGTGCATGCAGAAACGCAGGTTAAGTTTGAGACCTCTCAAGGTGACTTCACCGTGGTGCTATACCCTGAAAGAGCACCAAAAACAGTTGCTAATTTTTTACAATATGTAGAAGACGGGTTTTATGAAAAAACCATCTTCCATCGTGTCATTAGAGGCTTTATGGCACAAGGTGGGGGCTTTGAACGTGACCTGCAGCAGAAGCCAACACGCGAACCGGTTGCAAACGAATCTGGCAATGGCTTGCTAAATGAAACTGGCACCATTGCCATGGCACGCACAAATGACCCTAATTCTGCCACTGCGCAATTTTTTATTAATTTAAAAAATAATCGATTTTTAGACGCGCCTGAAGGTCAAGCAGGGAAAGCCGGCTATTGCGTATTTGGCAAAATAACCAGCGGCATGGATGTGATTAAACAAATTGGTGTTACCCCTACTGGCTATGTCGGCAGGTTTGGTGATGTCCCGCTAAAACCCATCACCATTAAAAGCGTAACGCTTTTATCAAAAGTTGCTGACAAATAACTCTTTATATCTATTTAACTTAAGGATTCCAAGTGGTCAAACTTACAACTAATTTCGGTGACATCATGCTAGAACTTGATGCTGAGAAAGCCCCTATTACCGTCGCTAATTTTTTACAATATGTCGAAAATGGTTTTTACGATGGTGTGATATTTCATCGTGTTATTGATAATTTTATGATCCAAGGCGGGGGGTTTGATAGTGATATGCAACAAAAACCAACTGAAGCAGAAATTAAGAATGAAGCAGACAATGGCTTAAGCAATGATGCCTACACAATCGCGATGGCACGTACAGCTATCCCTGATTCTGCCTCTAGTCAGTTTTTTATCAATATAAACAACAACGACTTCTTAAA
>JAZGEZ010000064.1:0-18436 GCA_036479055.1 Methylophilaceae bacterium
CAACAGCGCTAAAGTGAAGAATATGGCACGTGATTTCCAAAATATCCAAGTATATATATATGGCTATCAGGATAAATTTAAAGCATTACCGGGGGATGACTTGGCTGCGGCTGCACATGTGACTGGCGGTACGGCTGGTACGACAGGCACATTGGGCAATGGTGTTATTCAAGGTGAATGGAACACAGCTGCTGATGGTGACGAGTCATGCGTATTTTGGCAGCATGTCCGTTTGGCAGGTTTGGCGCCAGGCTCAACGGTTGTAGATTGCTCTAATGGCAATACTTATCAGCCTCGCAATGCAGACGGAGGGTTGATTGGCATTCAAAGTGTATCAACTTTAACGGATATACAAGGGATGACAGGTGCATATGTTGTTTGCTCTGATGCTATTTTAGGTAAATTTGCTAAGCAGTTAGATGTTACGCTTGATGATGGTGTGGGTGACACAGGGTCAGTTAGAAGTCAGGTAGTAGGAGGGGCAGCTAACGCCGGCGTTGCTGCACCAGATGATTCTACACCGCATATGGTTTGTATGGCATTCTAAACTTAACACCAGTGAATATAATGGAGCCCGCCTAAGTGCGGGCTTTTTTGTTTTTATATCCCCTGAATTCGGTATTGTTAGTTTTGCATTTTAATTTAGACTTCATTTCAATTAGACTTGATTTGAATTAGAATACTCAACAAATTTAAATGCAACTTGCAACAGCTTAATCAATGACTCAAAACATCGTCGAAATAGACAACCTATCATTTGGCTATAAAAACCGTATGCTCCACAAGGGCATTAATATGGCTTTCCCTCGTGGAAAGGTTGTTGCCATTATGGGCGGTAGCGGAAGCGGCAAAACAACGCTGTTACGCTTGATCGGTGGGCAGATTAAGCCAAAGTCGGGAGAGGTGCGGGTTGATGGTCAAGTCGTGCATCAACAAGACCGCGAAGGCATTTACCGGTTACGGCGTAAAATGGGTATGTTGTTTCAACAAGGTGCGTTGTTTACCGATTTATCAGTATTTGACAATGTAGCTTTCCCGATGCGTGAGCTCACGGACTTAGCTGAAAGCATGATTCAAGATTTGGTGCTAATGAAATTGAATGCAGTAGGCCTGCGCGGCGCGCATAACATGATGCCAACGGAACTGTCTGGAGGAATGGCACGGAGAGTTGCTTTGGCAAGAGCGATTGCTTTAGATCCAGATATTATTATGTATGATGAGCCCTTTGCAGGGTTGGATCCTATTTCTATGGCCGTTATTTGCGATTTAATCCGTACGCTAAATGATGCGCTTGAGGTGACTTCTATTGTCGTGACGCATGATGTGGAAGAAACATTCTCATTTGCAGACTACATCTATTTTGTTGCTGATGGTGTTGTCGTTGCCGAAGGGTCGCCAGATGACTTACGTAATTCTACTCTGCCTTTTGTACATCAATTTATACATGGGGAGAAAGATGGCCCCGTCCCATTCCATTATCCTGCAACAGACTATAAACAAGCCTTATTAGGGCCTAAAGCATGAAAAGCACGCTGCGGAACATAGGGGCCAACGTCATTGATCAGGTTTGGCGTTTGGGCGCTGGCGTACGTTTATTTGGGCTGGTGCTTATTTCTTCAGGTGAAAGCCTTCGTCGATTTCGGCTAGTGACACGCGAAGTTTATTCTACCGGCGTGTTGTCTCTAGTTATTATTTCAGTCTCTGCTTTTTTTGTTGGGATGGTCTTGGCTTTGCAGGGTTACCACACGCTGCAAAGATACGGTTCATCTGAAGCCATTGGTGTCTTAGTTGCGTTAGCGCTAGTGCGTGAGCTTGGCCCTGTTATCACCGCTTTATTATTTGCAGGGCGCGCTGGCACAGCCATTACGGCAGAGATAGGGCTGATGAAAGCAACTGAGCAGCTTTCTGCGATGGAAATGATGGCAGTGAGCCCAGTGTCACGCGTGATTGCACCAAGGTTTTGGGCTGGTGTTATCTCGCTACCTATTCTAGCGGCATTATTTTCTATGATTGGTATTTTAGGGGGGTATTTAGTTGCCGTGCCCTTAATTGGAGTCGATACAGGGGCATTTTGGTCGCAAATGCAAGCGAATGTAGATTGGCGTGTTGATATCGTAAACGGGGTGATTAAAAGTATCGTATTTGGTGTGGCTTGCACCATGATAGCCTTGTTTGAGGGATATGATGCACCGCCAACGGCAGAAGGTGTCAGTAGAGCAACAACGAGAACAGTGGTAACATCTTCGCTTGTAGTCTTAGCGTTAGATTTTGCATTAACATCGTTTATGATTATATAAAGACAAGGGTAAGCGTTATGGAAAGAACAACAATAGATTTATGGGTGGGCATTTTTGTCGCGTTAGGTGTTGCAGCCTTGCTGGGCTTAGCCATGAAGGTAGGTAATTTAACAACGAGTAGTATTGGTGAAACCTATAGAGTGGATGCTGCTTTTGAGAATATTGGTGGCTTAAAGCCCCGTGCACCAGTTAAAAGTGCAGGTGTGGTTGTTGGGCGCGTAGGCGAGATTAAATTTGATAGTGCAACTTATGAAGCCATAGTGAGTCTCAGCATAGACAAACGTTACGACTTCCCCGCGGATACCTTCGCAAATATTTACACAGCAGGTTTGCTAGGTGAGCAATATGTTGGCCTAGAAGCTGGTGGGGATGAAGTTTTGTTGAAAAATGGCGATAAAATATCACATACACAAGATGCTGTTGTTTTAGAGAAAATGATTAGTCAGTTTTTGTATAATAAAGCTGCTGAGCCAGCGCCAGCAGCACCGGCTGTATCAACTAAAACTGATGGTGATGCGTTAACTGATAATCCTTTGGATGATTTAATTAATTAAGATGCATATTCAAAGAGTCACAATATTAGGGAATTAATATGATTAAAAATATTTTTATTGCTTTAAGTTTATTTTGTTTTAGTGGTTTAGCACTCGCTGCTGAATCTCCAGATGCATTGGTCAAGCGTATTGCTGAGGATGTGTTGGCAATTGTAAAGTCTGATACGGATATACAAGCGGGTAATCAAGCCAAAATTTTCGCATTAGCAGAAGAGAAAATTCTGCCTAATTTCAATTTCCAGCGTGTGTCACGTTTGGTGCTAGGTAAGAATTGGACTAGAGCAACGCCTGAGCAAAGAGCTGCATTTAAGGTAGAGTTCCGCACGTTATTGTTGAGGACTTATGCTACAGCATTGTCTAAATATAAAAATCAAAAAATAGAGTACTTGCCGTTACGCATGACTGAAAATGCAAAAACAACCTCTGTTAAGACAAAAATCTTACAGTCGGGTGGGCAGCCAGTAGCCGTGAATTATAAATTGGCTAAAGAGGGTGAGACATGGAAGGTTTACGATATTGTGATTGGGGGCGTCAGTTTAGTCACTAACTACAGAGGACAGTTTTCACAAGAGATAAGACAAAATGGTCTTGATAGCTTAATTAAGAAGCTCGCTGATAAAAATACAGCGGCGATGGCTAAGTAAAGATTGTTGTCGATGACGACAATTACTCAAATTGAGAGTCGATGGGAAGTTGCTGGTAATATTCTCATGGATAGTGCGAACAGCTTGCTCGAAAAGAGCAAAGATTTGTCATTGTCAGTTGATACCATCATTGATTTGTCGCAAGTGGCTGAGATAGACACTTCAGCCGTGAGCTTGATGCTGGAATGGCAACGTCGAGCGATGACGGAAAATAAACAGTTGAAATTCGAGAATTTACCAGAAGGGTTAACTAGCCTGACAGCCTTGTACGGTATAGCAGAGTTGATTAATTAAGTTTCAAATTAAGCCAAGGTTAACGCTAGGCTCAGACATGTTAAGCCCCATCTTCCTAGGTGGGGTTTTGTTTTTTTAATGGTTTATAATATGCAGTTTATTCGTTTAGGTAAGGTAAGGTTATCTTGGCTCTTCCAGCAATACAAATTGAAAATGTTCAAAAAAACTTTGGTAGTCTGCAAGCGTTAAAGGGGGTTGATTTAACCGTAACGCAGGGTGAGTTCTTTGGCTTGCTTGGACCAAATGGTGCTGGAAAATCTACACTCATCAACATTCTAGCTGGTTTGTTAAGGCCAACTGCAGGCAAAGCTGCCATTATGGGGCATGATGTGGTTGATGATTATCAGGCGGCACGCATGGCATTGGGTGTTGTACCGCAAGAGCTAGTGTTTGACCCATTCTTTAACGTGCGCGAAATGCTACGTTTCCAAGCAGGTTACTTTGGAAGAGGTAACGAAAATGATCGTTGGGTTGACGAAATAATTGAGTCATTAGGGTTAACCGATAAAGCGCATACGAATATGCGTAAGCTATCCGGTGGCATGAAGCGCCGAGCGTTAATTGCCCAAGCATTGGCACATAAGCCGCCAGTGATCGTATTAGACGAGCCGACAGCGGGTGTGGACGTAGAACTCAGACAGTTGATGTGGGCGTTTATACGAAGGCTAAATAAAGAAGGCCATACGATTATCTTAACCACGCATTATCTAGAAGAAGCTGAAGAGCTTTGCTCGCGCGTGGCAATGATGAAGCAGGGTGAGGTTGTTGCGTTAGATACGACGGTTAATTTGCTCAGTAAGTTTGCGGGGAAAAATTTACAAATTACCTTAAGTGCAGGAACGCTACCAATAAGCCTAACATCGATGCTGAAAAGTAATGAAGGCGCAATGTATACATTGTCGCTGACTGAAATCAATCAAGTGGAATTTGCATTGAGTGAATTACGTAAAGCGGGTGCTGTAATTGAAGATATGCAAATAACTGAGGCCGATTTAGAGGATGTATTCTTGTCATTAGTGGGTGGTGCATGAGCTTAATTAATGAACAAACACGTGGCATGTACACGTTGTTCAAAAAAGAAGTGCTGCGTTTTTGGCGTGTAGCCTTCCAAACAATTGCATCCCCGGTGCTGACTGCATTAATGTATTTGCTTATTTTTTCACATGTGCTGGCAGGCCGCGTACAGGTCTACGATGATGTGCCCTACACTGCGTTTTTAATCCCAGGGTTAATTATGATGTCGTTATTGCAAAACTCTTTTGCTAATACATCCTCAAGCTTAGTGCAATCCAAGGTCATGGGTAACATTGTCTTTGTGCTGTTAACGCCGCTCACTTATTTGCAATTCTTCCTCGCGTTTATTGCCGCAGCAATTGTCCGTGGTTTATTGGTGGGCTTCAGTATTTATTTAGTGGCTATATGGTTTGTTGATTTGTCAGTGGTGCACATTGGCTGGGTACTGACTTTCGCTGTTTTGGGCAGCGCTTTACTAGGCACGTTTGGCATTATTGCGGGCATTTGGTCAGATCGGTTTGACCAAATGGCCGCATTCCAAAATTTTGTAATCATGCCATTAACATTTTTATCGGGTGTATTTTATTCAATACATTCCTTACCGGAAATCTGGCAAACGGTATCGAAATTCAACCCATTTTTTTACATGATTGATGGTTTTAGATATGGCTTCTTTGGCAAGGGCGATATCTCACCTTGGATTAGCCTAGGAGTCGTGATGGCATTTTTAGCCTTATTGGTCGTGCTGAGTTTAAAAATGTTAAAATCGGGTTATAAGTTACGCGGCTAGTTTAAGTCAGCATAATGATATTAAAAATATTTAAGTGCTAATCGTTTTTGGAGAGAATTAAAGTGTTAGATGCAGCACAATTAGAAAGCTACATTACCGCTAATTTAGCGTGTGATTACATCAAAGTACTTGGTGATGACGGCACCCATTTTGAAGCGGTCATCGTCAGTCCTGCATTTGAAGATAAAAACATGATACAGCAGCATCAATTGGTCTATGCGGCACTAGGTGATCGTATGCAAGCAGAAATACATGCATTATCGATGCAAACGCTTACGCCTGCAAAATGGGCGGAAGTGAACAAATAATATTTTTATAAAAGATTGATATAAAGAATTTATATTAAAGAACAGTAGTCAATTATTAGGAATGAATATGGATATACAAGCAAAAATTAAAGAAACGGTTACCGGCAGTTCAGTTGTGCTGTACATGAAAGGGAGTCCAAAATTCCCACAATGTGGTTTTTCGAATTTAGCGACACAGGTGTTAGATGCCTGTGAAGCAGAGTATGTGGCGATTGATGTTCTGCAAGACCAAGACGTGCGTGAAGGTATTAAGCAATATGCCAATTGGCCAACCATCCCTCAACTTTATGTAAACGGTGAGTTTGTCGGTGGTTCTGACATTATTAAAGCGATGTATGAAAGCGGTGAATTGCAAACATTGATTGCTGGAACTAAGTAATTGGATAAGTTAGTGATTGAAGGCGGCGTTAAGCTTAACGGCGAAGTGACCGTTTCGGGTGCTAAAAATGCTGCATTGCCCATTTTATGCGCATCGTTATTAGCAGAAACACCATTGAAGCTTAGTGGTGTCGCTGCACTAAAGGATATCGACACCACGCTTAAGTTGCTGGGCACCCTGGGTGTAAAGGTTGAGCGAGAGGCTGATAAAGTATTACTAGATGCTAGTGAAGTGGCTTCATTTGAGGCAACTTATGAAATGGTGAAAACCATGCGTGCATCAATTCTAGTACTAGGCCCGTTATTAGCCCGTTTTGGCAGTGCCCGTGTTTCCATGCCTGGCGGATGTGCAATCGGTTCTAGGCCAGTTGATTTACACATTAAAGGTTTGCAAGCCATGGGTGCAGCCATTCATATCACACACGGCTATATTCAAGCCAGTACGTTGCACTTGCCTAATCGTCGCTTGCAAGGCACGCGCTATTATATGGATATGGTGACGGTTACCGGCACCGAAAATCTTATGATGGCAGCGGCGTTGGCAGAGGGCACAACAGTGTTAGAGAATGCGGCAAAAGAACCAGAAGTTGTCGATTTGGCAGAATGTCTTAATAAAATGGGTGCTAAAATCAGTGGTGCAGGTACAGATGTTGTGACGGTTGAAGGTGTAGAGAAGCTAAGCGGCGCAGAGCATAGCATTGTGTGCGACCGTATTGAGGCTGGCACTTATATGGTGGCAGCTGCCATGACTGGCGGCGAAGTTAAGTTGCTTAATGTGCGTGCAGATTTATTGGATGCTGTCATCGAAAAGCTACGTGAAGCCGGCGCTGAAGTAACGGTAGGTACTAATACGATTAC
Source organism: Methylophilaceae bacterium (assembly GCA_036479055.1). GTDB lineage: Bacteria > Pseudomonadota > Gammaproteobacteria > Burkholderiales > Methylophilaceae. The sequence goes on from JAZGEZ010000064.1 coordinate 7,138, forward strand.
AGTCAAAAGTGATGGCAAGTTAAAAGCAGTCAATATTAGAACCGCACCACACCCAGCATTCCCGACAGATATGCAGGCACAGTTTATGGCATTAAATGCGGTGGCAGAAGGGGTGGCTAAAGTAACAGAAACTATCTTTGAAAATCGCTTTATGCATGTGCAAGAAATGCAACGCTTAGGCGCAGACATAAGTGTGGAAGGGAATACGGCGCTAGTGCAAGGCGTTTCTCACTTAGACGGCGCAACTGTGATGGCAACGGACTTACGTGCATCTGCTAGCTTGGTTTTGGCGGGCTTGGTTGCAAGAGGTGAAACAGTGATTGAACGTATTTATCATTTAGACCGTGGTTATGAGCATTTAGAAGAGAAACTGACTGCACTAGGCGCAACAGTTGAAAGAAAAAGTTAATAAGTAGAGCTATTATATGATTACCATCGCTTTATCTAAAGGCAGGATATTTGAAGAAACTGCTCCATTGTTGGCAGCAGCGGGCATTCATGCGCTTGAAGAGCCAGCGTCTTCAAGAAAGCTCATTTTACAAACGAACCGTGAAGATGTGCGCTTAATTATAGTGCGTGCTTCAGATGTGCCAACTTATGTGCAGTATGGTGCAGCTGACTTAGGTATTGCGGGTAAAGATGTATTAGATGAGCATGGCAGTGAAGGTTTGTACCAACCTTTGGATTTGCAAATTGCCAAATGCAAAATGATGGTGGCAGTACGTGAAGGCTTTGATTACGAGGCTTGTCTTCGTCAAGGTGCACGTTTAAAAGTGGTCACAAAGTATGTGAAAACTGCACGTGAACATTTTGCCCAAAAAGGCATGCATGTTGATTTGATCAAGCTTTATGGCTCAATGGAACTAGGCCCGCTAGTCGGCCTTGCTGATGCGATCGTGGACTTGGTCAGCACAGGCGGGACTTTACGTGCAAATAAGCTTGTAGCGGTGGAACACATTGGCGATATTAGCTCTCGCTTAGTGGTGAACCAAGCTTCACAAAAGTTAAACCGTGGAAAATTGCAGCCCATCTTGGATGCATTTTCTAATGCGGTAGCAGGAGCTTAGTTGCTGTATGAACATCCGACGTTTATCCACCAGAGACTCAAATTTTGATGCTGATTTAAAGGCGCTCTTGGCTTTTGAAACGGCGCAAGACGACCGTGTTGATAACGTGGTAGCTGATATTTTGAAAGATGTAAAAAAGCGTGGTGATGTTGCTGTGCTTGAATACACCAACCGTTTTGATGGCACTAATGCTAGCAGCCTAGCAGAGTTGGAAATCAGCCAAGCAGAATTGCAAACTGCATTAAAAGGTTTACCAAAACCCCAACGTGAAGCATTAGAAGCAGCCGCGGATCGCGTGCGGGTGTATCACGAAAAACAAGTGATGTCCTCTTGGGATTACACGGAAGAGGACGGCACCTTTCTTGGTCAGAAAATCACACCATTAGACCGTGTCGGTTTATATGTGCCTGGGGGCAAAGCCGCTTATCCTTCAAGTGTGTTAATGAATGCAATTCCAGCCAAAGTGGCGGGCGTGCAAGAATTGATTATGGTGGTGCCAACACCAAATGGCGAAAGAAATGCCTTGGTATTAGCCGCAGCTGCGATTGCCGGAGTTGATCGCCTCTTTTGTATTGGCGGCGCGCAAGCCGTTGGTGCATTGGCCTATGGCACAGAAACCGTACCACAGGTCGATAAAGTAACGGGTCCAGGTAACGCTTATGTGGCTGCGGCAAAACGTCGTGTATTTGGCGTGGTAGGGATTGATATGGTGGCAGGCCCATCAGAAATATTGGTGATTTGTGACGGTAAAACTGATCCAGACTGGATTGCTATGGATTTATTTAGTCAAGCTGAGCATGATGAGATGGCACAAGCTATCTTGTTATGTCCAAATGAAGCGTTTATTGATCAAGTGGCAGCAAGCATGCAAAAGCTTGTACAGGAAATGCCGCGCAAAGCAATTATTAGCACTTCGATTACAGATAGAGGTGCACTCATCTTGGTCAAAGATTTAGAGGAGGCGGTTGTCATTAGCAACCACATTGCGCCTGAACATTTAGAGCTCTCTGTTGAAGAGCCACTTGTAATGAGTAAAAAAATTAAACATGCGGGTGCTATCTTTATGGGCCGTGATACTTGCGAGGCATTGGGCGATTATTGTGCTGGGCCTAATCACGTGTTACCAACCTCACGTACGGCACGCTTTAGCTCGCCATTAGGCGTTTATGATTTCCAGAAACGTTCAAGTTTGATTATGGTTTCAAGTGCTGGGGCGCAAAAACTAGGTAAGATTGCATCCACTTTAGCGCATGGTGAAAGCTTGCAAGCCCACGCAAAATCAGCAGAGTACAGGTTGAAATAAGTCATGAGTCAGTATTGGAGCGATATCGTTCACAAACTGACACCGTATGTGCCAGGCGAGCAACCTAAAGCTCAAAACTTCATTAAGCTGAATACAAACGAAAACCCTTACGGGCCAAGTCCAAAGGTAATCGCTGCTATCAAGGCGGGCGCGACTGATGGTTTAAGATTGTATCCAGATCCAAGCTCCAACCAGTTAAAAGACACGATTGCTGATTATCATGGTTTGTCGATAGAACAAGTGTTTGTCGGTAATGGTTCAGATGAAGTGTTGGCGCATATTTTTCAAGCGTTACTTAAGCAGTCTAGGCCGCTACTCTTTCCAGATATTACCTATAGTTTTTATCCTGTTTATTGTGGGTTATACGGTATTGAGTATGAGGCCATCCCTTTAGATCGCCGTTTTGAAATCAATATACACGACTACGACAGGCCGAATGGCGGCATTATTTTCCCTAATCCGAATGCACCTACTGGTATCCCATTAGAATTGAAGAGGATAGAGGCTTTATTAGGAAAGAATAGATACTCAGTGATTGTGGTTGATGAGGCGTATGTTGATTTCGGCACAGAGTCAGCGGTTAACCTTATTAAAGACCACCCTAATCTATTGGTGACGCATACATTATCTAAATCACGATCACTTGCAGGGCTGCGAGTAGGGTATGCATTGGGTCACCCAGACTTAATAGCAGCACTGACACGGGTTAAAGATAGCTTTAATTCTTACCCGATTGATAGGCTTGCAGAAGCAGGCGCAATTGCTGCCATGAAGGATGTCGACTACTTTGACAAAACGTGTAAAAAAGTTATTGCTACGCGCGAGGTATTGGTGAAGCGGCTGGAGGCAATGGGTTTTGTTGTGTTGCCTTCAGGTGGAAATTTTATTTTTGCTAAGCATTCTGTCATCGATGGTGCTGAGCTAGCTGACCAATTGCGAGCGCAAGGCATATTAGTCAGGCACTTTAAACAACCAGCGCGCATATCGCCTTATTTGCGCATGTCTATTGGAACAGAGCAGCAAACCGAATACTTATTAAGTGCGCTTAGAATGGTTTTGCACGAATAGTTTATTAAGAGGAATTGCAAAATAAAGATGTTTTGCAATTAAAATGACACTAATTTGTTGGAATAGTACGTTAATTGCGGTTATGATGTCGCAATGTACACTTAGGTTGCATTTAATATTGGTTTAGATGTAAGCTAAGTGATTACAATAATATTAAATTTTTAATCGAATATAGAACAAATTCGGAGGAAGTAATATCATGGCACAAACCCAAATGGCATTAGATTCACTAGATTTTGACGCAACAGTCGCTTTGGCTGCTAAAGTTGCGCCACATGTAGATATTTTAGAAATTGGTACACCATGCATCAAGCATAATGGTATTGAGCTTTTAAAAACACTACGCGCTAAATTCCCAAACAACAAAATTTTAGTTGACTTGAAAACAATGGATGCGGGCTTCTATGAAGCTGAGCCATTCTATAAAGCGGGTGCAGATATCTGCACAGTATTAGGCACGGCTGACATCGGCACTATTAAAGGTGTCATTGATGTCGCTAACAAATACAACAAAATGGCACAAGTTGACTTGATTAACGTGAAAGATAAAAAAGCACGTACTTTAGAAGTTGCTAAATTAGGCGCTCATATTATCGGTGTGCATACAGGCTTAGATCAGCAAGCAGCTGGTCAAACACCTTTTACTGATTTAGCATTAATTACTGGTCTAAATACCGGTGCTCAAGTATCTGTAGCTGGTGGCGTTAAAGCGAATACAGCAGCGCAAGTAGTTGAGGCAGGTGCTGACATCGTTGTAGCAGGTGCTGCAATTTATGGCGCTACAGACCCAGCAGCTTCTGCTGCTGAAATTACAGGTATCGTGCACGCAGGTAATTCAAGTGCGGGTGGTATGAAATGGTTGCCGTGGGCAATTATTGCTGGCGCAGTATTATTAGGTTTATTCTTGCTTAATGGTGGTTCTACTGATGAAGTGGCTACTGATGCCATGGACACAATGGAGCAACCTGTTGAATCAATGGGTGACGTAATGGAAGAAGCTAGCGAAGCCGTTGGTGATGCAGTTGACGCTTCAAGCGAAGCAGTTGGTGATGCAGCAGAAGCAACCGGTGATGCAATGAGTGATGCAGCAGACGCAACAGGTGACGCAATAAGTGATGCAGCAGACGCGGCATCTGAAGAAGCAGGCGATTTAGTTGATGCAGCTAAAGATGCAGCAAGCGCTGAGTAATTAGCTTGATTTAAAAAGCCGACCTTTGGTCGGCTTTTTTATTGTGTTTTTTGCGCTTAAGTGTGAGATTGGGTTAAAATGCGCTTAAATCAATTACCCTTTTTAGATTGTTCTTATGCGTCAGGCTGAAGTTACTCGCGATACCTTGGAAACTCAAATTACGGTGTCTATCAATATAGATGGCACAGGAAAGTCAGCGTTTGAGACAGGGCTAGGCTTTTTAGATCACATGTTGGACCAAATAGCACGTCATGGCATGATGGATATTAGTGTCAAAGCGAAGGGTGATTTGCACATTGATGCACATCATACAGTTGAAGACATTGGGATCACACTCGGGCAAGCATTTTTAAAAGCAGTTGGTGATAAAAAAGGCATCAACCGCTATGGACATGCTTATGTTCCACTTGACGAGGCGCTTTCACGCGTAGTGCTTGACCTCTCTGGCCGCCCAGGTTTGGAGTTTAATTGCGAGTTTACGCGTGCCGCTATCGGTGAGTTTGATGTCGACCTCTTCTATGAGTTTTTTCAAGGCTTTACAAACCATGCGCTTGTTACATTGCATGTTGATAACTTAAAAGGTCATAACTCACATCACCAAGCAGAAACTATTTTTAAAGCGTTTGGTCGAGCATTGCGAATGGCTGTAACAGTCGATGCGCGTATGGCGGGCATCATGCCGTCTACAAAAGGCGTGTTGTAAACGCAAATATTCTGCAGTAAATTAAATGACAAAATTAGATATTGCCGTTGTTGATTATGGTATGGGTAATTTAAAATCTGTATCAAAAGCAATTGAACATGTTGCGCCGAATAAAATGGTGCTAGTGACTAGCGACCCAGAACAAATCCACCAAGCAGAGCGTGTCGTGTTCCCTGGTCAGGGCGCCATGCCTGCGTGTATGCGTGAGCTGGATGCCCGCGGATTACGTGAAGCTGTCATTGAGGCAGCTAAAACAAAACCTTTTCTAGGTATTTGCATTGGCTTGCAAATGTTGTTCGAAGGTTCTGAAGAGGGTAATACGGATGGGTTAGGTTTATTTCAGGGCAACGTTAAAAAATTTGCAGTTGAAGAGATGCATGATGCGTCAGGCATAAAACTAAAAGTGCCACACATGGGGTGGAACCACGTTTACCAACAGGAAACCCCCCATACGATGTGGAAGGGCATTGCGGATAAAGCGCGTTTTTATTTTGTACATAGCTATTATGTGGTACCGGAGGATGAAAGTGACACGGTGGGTTATAGCCAATATCCTAAGCGCTTTACCTGCGCTGTTGCACGGGGGAACCTATTTGCCGTGCAGTTCCATCCAGAAAAAAGTGCACAAGCAGGATTGCAATTATTGAACAATTTTGTAAACTGGAAGCCTTAATAATAACTTTCTTGAGTAACTGGCTAATATACTATGTTAATTATCCCCGCAATTGATCTGAAAGATGGGCACTGTGTACGCTTAAAACAGGGCGACATGGAGGAATCCACTGTCTTCTCTGAAGACCCCGGTGCAATGGCTAAACACTGGTTGGATCAAGGGTGTAAACGTTTGCATTTGGTTGATTTGAATGGTGCCTTTGCGGGGAAGCCAGTCAATGAGGGTGCGGTAAAGTCTATCATCAGTGCAATTGGTGGTGAAATACCGATTCAGCTTGGCGGCGGCATTCGTGATTTAAATACCATGGAACGTTATATCGATGATGGTATTGATTATGTCATTCTTGGGACTGCGGCAGTGAAAAATCCTGGGTTTTTACATGAGGCCTGTTATGCGTTTCCGGGACAAGTGATCGTAGGGCTAGATGCTAAAGACGGTAAGGTTGCAGTAGATGGCTGGTCAAAATTGACAGGCCATGACGTCATTGATCTTGCTAAAAAGTATGAAGATTATGGGGTCAATTCAATTGTCTATACCGATATTGGCCGGGATGGGATGATGACAGGTGTCAATATAGAGGCAACCGTCGCGTTGGCGCAAGCGCTGATGATTCCAGTCATTGCTTCTGGTGGCGTGACTAATTTAGACGATATACGCAAATTATGTGAAGTGGAAGATGAAGGGATTATTGGCACGATAACAGGCCGTGCTATTTACGAAGGTTCTCTAGACTTTTCTGCTGCTCAAAAGCTAGCGGATGAGCTGTCGCCCAATGCTCGCTAAACGTATCATTCCTTGCTTAGATGTGACAGATGGCCGGGTTGTTAAGGGCGTTAATTTCTTAGCGCTCCGCGATGCGGGAGACCCTGTAGAAATAGCCAAGCGTTATGACGATCAAGGCGCTGATGAGCTTACTTTTCTGGACATTACAGCGACTTCTGATAACCGAGGCATGATATTCCACATTATCGAAGAAGTTGCTAGCCAAGTGTTTATTCCACTCACTGTTGGCGGGGGTGTGAGAGAAGTTGATGATGTACGCCGTTTACTCAATGCAGGAGCAGACAAAGTTAGTATCAATACAACGGCGGTGTTTAACCCTCAAATGGTTGCTGATGCAACGTCACGTTTTGGCTCACAATGTATCGTCGTCGCTATTGATGCTAAAAAGGTAGAGGATAAACCATATGAATGGGAGGTGTTTACGCATGGTGGACGTAAGCCAACTGGTTTAGATGCTGTTGAATGGGCAAAGAAAATGGTGGGTTTGGGTGCTGGGGAATTGTTAGTTACCAGTATGGATAGAGATGGGACTAAAATCGGTTTTAACAATCCGTTAAACCGTGCGATTTCAGATGCCGTAGAAGTGCCTTTGATTGCTTCAGGTGGTGTTGGTAACTTGCAGCATTTGGTTGATGGTGTCACACTGGGTGGCGCGGATGCCGTGCTTGCAGCGAGCATTTTTCACTATGGTGAATATACGGTGAAGCAAGCAAAAGAATATATGCAGGAACATAACATCGAAGTAAGGCTCTAATTAGAACAGATGAAAAATTGGTTAAATGATATAAGTTGGGATGAAGATGGATTGGTGCCTGTGATTACACAAGAACATGGCAGTGGGAAAGTATTGATGTTTGCATGGATGAATCGTGAAGCATTAGAGATAACGAATGAAACCAAGCAGGCAGTATATTGGTCGCGATCACGAAAAAAATTATGGTGTAAAGGCGAATCATCTGGGCACACGCAACGAGTACATGATATTCGTTTGGACTGCGATGAAGACGTCATTCTGATGACTGTCGAACAAATAGGTAACATTGCTTGTCATACGGGGCGACATAGCTGCTTCTTTAAGAAGTTGGAAGGTGGGCAGTGGACAATAGATCAGCCTGTTATCAAAAACCCTGAAGATATTTATAAGATTATTGCATGAGTGATATTTTAGATAGATTGGCAGTTCTTTTAGAGCAACGTAAAACGGCAGACCCAGCTTCGTCATATGTGGCTAAGTTATATGCAAAAGGCATGGATGAGATTCTAAAAAAAATCGGTGAAGAGGCGACTGAAACAGTGATTGCAGCTAAAGGCGGTAATAAAGAGGAGATCATTTATGAGACTGCAGATTTATGGTTTCATACTTTGGTGATGCTGGCTAAGGCTGACTTGAAGCCCAAGGATATTTTGGATGAGCTGGCTAGACGAGAGGGCCTGTCTGGTATTGAAGAAAAGGAAAGTCGGACAAAATGACTAAGGACTGTCTGTTTTGTAAAATCGTAGCAGGGAATATTCCCGCAACGACAATTTATGAAGATGATGATGTCATTGTATTTAATGACATTAAGCCAATGGCAAGAATACACTTTTTAATTGTGCCTAAAATGCACATAGAAAGTTTGAATGGTTGTGATGATTCGCACCAGCCGCTGCTGGGGAAAATGTTGTTACTTGTACCAAAGCTGGCGGCAGAACAAGGTTTAAAAGGATTTAAAACCTTAATTAATACGGGCCGTGAAGGCGGACAAGAGGTGTTTCATATACACATACATGTGTTTGGCGGCGGTGAGCTAGGCACTTAAATATTAGGAGATTGTAATGGGTGCATTTAGTTTGTGGCATTGGTTAATCGTACTATTAATCGTCGTATTGGTTTTTGGTACTAAAAAGCTACGTAATATGGGTAGTGATGTTGGTGGTGCTGTGAAAGAGTTTAAGAGAGCCGTAAAAGATAATGAAGTCGAAAATGAGGCTGAAGAAACAGGTGCAACCATCGAGGGCGAAGTCACCGAAAAGACTAAACACTAATTACGATAGGCATCTTACGTGTTTGATATTTCTTTCGCAGAATTAATGCTGATAGCGGTGGTTGCTCTGTTGGTGGTTGGCCCGGATAAGCTACCAAAAGTTGCGCGTACAATGGGTGTATATACTGGGCGTTTGCAGCGGTATATTTCTCAGGTTAAAGAGGAAGTTAATCGCGAAGCACGCTTTGAAGAGCTGAAAGCCTTGCAGCAAGAAATCAAACAAGGTGTTGGTAGTGTGACATCAAGTATTAGAGATAATGTGAATGTGGGCCAAGATGCCTTATCCTCAGTAGAAAAAACAATCAAGTCAAAACCTAGGGCAAAACGAAAGCCTACTGTAGCAAAAGCTGCCGCTAAAAAGGTCTCAGTTAATAAATCCCCAGTCAAAAAACCTCGAGTTAAAAAGCCAACTGCTGGAAAGGTCAGCGCGACCAAAAGTGTGACTGTAAGAAAACCTATTGCAAAGAAAGCTGTAACTAAACAGAAAAATAAAGCGGCTAAACGATGACGCCGACGGAATCTTTTGTATCACATTTAATCGAATTGCGAGATAGGTTGCTAAGAATCGTTGTTGGGCTTCTACTGGTATTTATAGGATTGTTTCCATTTGCCAATGAAGTGTACGCTTTATTAGCAGCGCCGATGTTGGAAAAACTGCCTGAGGGTACGCAGATGATTGCCACAGCAGTGGTTACACCTTTCTTTGTGCCAATGAAAGTTGCGATGATGGCGGCATTCGTTATTTCGCTACCCCACACCTTGTATCAGCTTTGGATGTTTGTGGCACCAGGTTTGTATACAAACGAGAAAAAACTGATGTTGCCAGCAATTATTGTGAGTAGTTTGCTATTTATGTGCGGTATGGCTTTTGCCTATTTTCTTGTGTTCCCAGTTGTATTTGCTTTTATTGTTGGTGCAGCGCCAGAGGGGGTGGCGGTGATGACCGATATTGCGGAGTATCTGGATTTTGTAATGACCTTGTTCTTAGCCTTTGGTTTCGCGTTTGAAGTGCCTATTGCCGTGGTGTTAATGGTACATTTTGGATGGGTGACAGTGCCGCAGTTAAAAGAAGCGCGCGGCTATGTCATTGTCGGTGCGTTTGTGATTGCAGCGATTTTTACACCACCCGATATTATTTCACAATTTATGTTGGCCGTGCCTCTCTGGTTGCTATATGAAGCAGGCATACTCTTTGTGCAAATGGTCCGGCCAAAAAGCAATAGCATTCACGCAGAACGTTAGCTAATCTATTTGTTTCTGGAGATTCGGTGCAGGTCGTTTCCCTATCAAAATGGCAATATTCATTTTTGTGCCGGCACGTACGATGTTTAATGTTGCCCTTTTATTTGGTTGCAGCACAGCAATTAAGTTAAGCATGGACGCGCTATTAATCACGGGTTTGTTATTAATGCCGACTAAAATGTCTCCAGGTTTCAAGCCTGCTCGATCAGCGGGGCTGTTTACTAAAACATCTGCAATAAGTGCCCCTGATGCATTTGGCAAGGCAAATGATTCTGCAAGTTCAGTCGTCATATTTTGCGCTTCAACACCAACCCATCCGCGTGTCACTGTACCTTCTTTGGCAATTTGCTCCATCACTTGTTTAGCCAGGCTAATCGGGATAGCAAAACCGATGCCCATGCTACCTCCGTTGCGTGAATATATCGCACTATTAATGCCGACTAGTTGCCCTGCAGTATTAATCAGTGCGCCACCAGAGTTTCCTGGGTTAATAGAGGCGTCTGTTTGTATGAAGTTTTCGTAAGTATTAATCCCTAAATGATTTCGCCCTAATGCACTGACGATACCCTGAGTGATGGTTTGACCAACCCCAAATGGATTGCCGATTGCTAGCACGACATCACCGACGTCCAATTGGTCTGGAATGGCTAGTGTGATTGATGGGAGGTTGTCTGCGTTGATTTTAAGTAAAGCAAGGTCGGATTCGGGGTCTGTACCGACAATTTCTGCTGACAGCTTTCTGCCATCTGCTAATGCCACTTCAATTGCATCAGCTGAGGAGATGACATGATGGTTGGTTAAAATAAGGCCTTGTGCAGTTACAATTACGCCACTACCTAGGCTACTATCAGGTTGGTTCTCCTCTTCTTCTTGGTCGCCGAAAAAGTATTTAAATAATGGGTCATCCAAGAATTGATGGTGCGGGCTCTGTGCAACTTTGCTAGAAGTAAAAATATTAACCACAGCAGGCATCGCTTTTTTTGCCGCACCACTATAGGAGCTGACAGGGCTGCTTGATTGCGGTGATGAGGCTTGTTTGACAACTATTGATTTTGAATTAGACTCTAGCAGGCTAGGTTTGAAGGTTTGCAACACAAACAATATTGCCAAACATACAGTAACTGTTTGAGCAAAAATGAGCCATATTTTCCGCATAGACTTGGTTTTTATCATCATAATTGTTTAGTATAGGCGAAAATGTAGTAATTATTAATAATTAGGAATGCCTTAATGAAGTTAGACGAGTT
>JAZGEZ010000065.1:0-4953 GCA_036479055.1 Methylophilaceae bacterium
CGAACCTGAGTAACATGCTTACAATCAATAAGAGTTGTTTTTTTCCATCTTCTTCTTCAGAGGTGATTTTATTAATCACGCCAAAAATACTGGTTTCAATGAATTCAATTAAGCCTTCAAACATTTGAGCTTTGGTAGAGAAGTGGCGGTAAAGCGCAGCTTCTGAAACACCAAGTTTCGCGGCAAGTGCAGCGGTGGTAATTTTTTCTCGTTTTGGATTCTCTAGCATTTTTGCTAAGGCTTCCAAAATTTGTTGCTTACGTTCTCCTGCCATACCAATCCCTGAAATTTTTCTTTAAATACGTTTAACTCAATTATAGCTTAAGGTGCGTGAGTGCCAGCACAGAACTTAATCTAAAATCCACATAATTAGGTTTGTTCACCTTTTTGCTAATCCAAATTGTTTTCATGCCAAGTCTTTTTGCTGTCATTAATGCTGGAAGGCTGTCTTCTAGCATGACACAATTGCTTGGTTTTGAACCGAGACGCTTTAAGAGCGTTTGGAATCCGCGCACCGAAGGTTTTGCATGGAATTGTGTCGACTCCACACTAAACACTTGTTCAAATATATCACCAATGCCGAGTAAATCCAATACGCGTAATGCATAGTTGCGTGGTGCATTGGTAAAAATAACTTTACGTCCTTTAAGGTTTAGTAGCATGTGCCGCAGGCGTTTGGTTTGGATAACCATGTTAGGCAGTGATTGTAGTGTGTGCGTCTCTGATAGAAAATGATGTGGATTAGTACCATGATGTCGCATAAGCCCTTTTAGGGTGGCACCATAAACGTTCCAGTAATGGTGCCGCAGTTGATGTGCGCTAGTTTCATCTAAGTTAAGTGCATCTTGTATGTACTGCGTCATCACGCGATTCATGACAGGAAAAATATGCGTAGAAGCGTCATGCAGGGTGTTATCTAAATCAAACACCCATATTTTTGACATTATTTAGCCTTAATGAGCGTGCCAACACCTTCATCAGTTAAGACTTCAAGTAATAAAGCATGCTCTACGCGACCATCAATAATATGGACGGCTTGCACGCCGCCTCTGGCTGCATCTAATGCAGAGCTTATTTTTGGTAGCATGCCACCAGATAGCGTGCCATCCGCAACGAGGGCATCAATTTCTTTTGGTGTAAGACCGGTAAGTAAGGCTCCATTTTTATCAAGTACACCCGATGTATTAGTCAGCAGCATGAGTTTTTCAGCATGTAAGATTTCTGCTAATTTCCCTGCAACGACATCAGCGTTGATATTATACGTCTCACCATTTTTTCCGACCCCGATGGGGGCGACAATTGGGATGAAGTCGTCTGTATCTAGGAAGTTGATAATGCTGGGGTCAATCGCGGTAATTTCGCCTACTTGCCCTATATCAATCATATTAGATGCATCATTCATATCCCGCATCAATAGTTTTTTAGCGTGAATAAAATTGCCATCTTGACCCGTGAGTCCGACCGCTTTGCCACCATGCTGATTAATCATGTTGACGATTTCTTTATTGACCTTACCGCCAAGCACCATGCCAACAATATCCATTGTTTCTTCATCGGTTACCCGCATGCCTTGGATAAATTCACCCTTTTTGCCAACTTTGTCTAGCATTTCGTTGATTTGAGGGCCACCACCATGCACGACAACAGGATTCATGCCGACGAGTTTGAGTAAAACAACATCTTGCGCAAATGATTGTTTTAAATGCTCATCAGTCATGGCATTGCCACCATATTTAATCACGATGGTTTTGCCAAAAAACCTTTTTATATAAGGTAGCGCCTCGGCAAGTGTTTTTGCTTTTTTGGCTGCGGTCGATTCATTGATCATAACTAAACGCCTAAAATTTTCATCATGTAGAGATTGTATATAAAAGTCAGAGTTTTTTCACAAACACTTTAGACTTTCTTTGTAAGTTATAGATTTTCTTTTTCTCTGTCGGTAGATTTTCCACAGATTCTTCAATAAAACCACGTTCCAAGAACCAATGCTCAGCACGCGTGGTTAAACAAAATATTGTTGAAAGTCCACGTTCTTTAGCTTTTGCCTGACAATAGTTAAAGAGTTTGTCGCCCCGCCCACCTCCACGGTATTGAGGGTCAATTGCGAGGCAGGCAAACTCTGCTATTGTTTCGTCCGTAGAGGGATAAATAGCGGCACAGCCAATCGTACGACTGTCATGCTCCATCACATAAAAATGCTGGATTTCCATTTCAATCTGCTCCCGCCCACGCCTGACTAGCACACCTTCACTTTCAAGCGGCTCAATTAGCTTGAGTATGCCACCTACATCATCAATGGTTGCTTGCCGCATGGTTTCTAACGGCAGCTCGCTGACCATCGTACCAATGCCGCTGGTGGTAAATAGCTCTTGGATAATTGCGCCATCGACATGTCTTGAAATCAGGTGTGTCCTAGTCACACCATATGCGCTTGCTTTTACCGCAGCCTGTAAGTAATACTCGATGTCTTCAGTAAAGTGAATGGGCTTATCATGCTTATTGGCATTGTTAAGTAGCTTGTTGGCTTTCTCAGTGGTCATCTCACGCAAGAATTCACCACGTAAGTTTTTAACGCCATCGGTATCCATTAAGAATATTAGCTTGTCTGCATTTAAGGCAACTGCAGCACTGGCGGCAACGTCTTCTAGGGTGAGATTAAAGGTTTCACCTGTTGGGGAATAACCCATAGGGGAGAGTAAAACTAACTCGCCATCATCCAGCCTTTTCTGAATGCCAACACCGTCAATCTTCCGCACTTCTCCGGTGTGTTGTAGGTCAACACCATTAATCACACCGATGGGCTTTGCTGTGACAAAATTACCGCTAGCAACCCGTATATCAGCACCTGCCATAGGCGAGTTGGCAATGCCCATTGATAGTAGCGCTTCAATGTCTACCCGTACTGCGCCATTCGCTTCTTTTACCGACTCCATTGCTGCATCATCAGTGATGCGCAAGCCGTGATGGTAAGCAGGGGTTAAATTTTCTCTAATTAACCGCTTTTCAACTTGTGGCCGTACGCCATGCACGAGGACTAATCTAACGCCTAAGCTGGCGAGCAGATTTAGGTCGTGTGATAGTGCCACAAACTGTTGCTCACTCACCACCTCCCCACCAAAAGCAATCACAAAAGTACGGCCACCAAAGGCATGTATATAAGGCGCAGCAGACCGGAACCAATGGACAAAGTCTTTTGTATTGCCTGCATTAAGCGTCAATGCAGGCGTTTGAAGTGATGCCAGATTTTCGTTAGCAGACTGTTCAAATAACTTAGCAGGTGAAGCGTTAAGTGCTTGTGCAATTTTATGTAACATTGCTTCAGAAATACCTAGTTCACCGCGTTCGATACGTGATAAATTACCTGCATCAGAGTCCGTAATCGACGCAAGTTGTTGCAATGTCATATTTTGCGATTTTCGCAAAAATCTAATATTTTCACCAAGCATAGTGGTTATTATATGTAAAAATTACATATTTATGCAAGTAAAATGTAATAAATACAAATTCTAAGTTAGAAATCACCCCAGAGTGACTGTATGCTAGCGATTGCCGTGAGGGCTGCTGTTTCGGTACGTAGAATACGTGGGCCTAGAATGATGGATTGAAATCCGTTTGTGCTGGCCGCTTCAATTTCGCTGGTGCTTAAACCACCTTCAGCACCGATTAGTAGTTGTATTTCATCCGTTGGTTTGTTGATTTCAGCAAACCGTTTTGCACCAATAGGGTTCAGTAGAATGCGGCAAGCTTTGTCTTGTGGATGATTAGCTAGCCAGTTACTCAACGTGACAGGCATATCCACACTAGGGATAACAGCGCGGCCGCTTTGCTCACATGCGGCGTTCACAATATTCTGCCAATGGGTGACGCGTTTTTGCGCACGTTCTTGGTTAAGTTTGACTACGCTGCGCTCAGTAGCTATTGGTTGAATGCATTTTACGCCAAGCTCTACTGCCTTTTGAATCGTATAGTCCATGCGGTCACCACTAGAGATACCTTGTAATAAAGTGATATTTAATGGCGACTCATTCTTTATTTCAATGCTGGACTTCACTTTTGCCGTGACGGCATTTTTTTTAACTGATATTAACTCACATGCATAATCAAACCCATCACCATTAAAGAGTGTGGCTGTGTCACCTTCCTCCATACGCAGTACACGCACAGCATGAATGCTGGCAGATGCTGGTAATTTAACAGTAGTGCCAAGTGACAATGTCTCAGGACAGTAAAAACGATTTTGTGGCATAACGATTTTATAGCACGTGGTTGCGTGCTAATGATGATAAGATTTAATTATAAATTGTTTTGGGAGTAATGATATGGCCAGCATTCATCCGCCCGTATGTGATTTTGGTTGGCAAGCGCCAGACTTTAATTTAAAAAACACCGATGGCAATATGCTGTCCCGAGATTTGGTTATGGGTAAAAATGGTTTGCTAGTCATGTTTATTTGCAATCACTGCCCTTATGTAAAAGCAATATTGCCACGTTTGATTGCTGATATACGTGAGCTGAAAATGCTAGGTGTGAATACCGTCGCCATTATGTCGAATGATCCAACCGATTACCCTGAAGATAGTTTCGAAAATATGCAGTTGGTCGCCAGTGAAATGGAATTTCCATTTCCCTACTTAATCGACCCAACACAAGAAACTGCAAAAACATATGATGCTGTTTGTACCCCAGATTTTTTTGGTTTTAATAATCAAGGTGAGCTGCAATATCGCGGTCGTTTTGATGAAAGTCACAAAGAAACGGCACCAGACAGCACGCGCGATTTGTTTCATGCAATGAAACAGGTTTCGCAAACTGGTCATGGGCCAAAAAAGCAGATGCAGAGCATTGGCTGTTCGATAAAGTGGATTGAAGGGTAGGGAGTTGGCGTATCATTTGCTGAGGGCTTTGACGACGTACACCCTATCAGTAGTGAATTGAAATTTATTAGTTACTCGG
>JAZGEZ010000066.1:0-10218 GCA_036479055.1 Methylophilaceae bacterium
TGGGCAATTATGTTGAATTTTTCAAGCGGCATGCCTGAAAGTGCCGCACAATTTTTGTCTCATATGAGTTGGGTTGGTATTAGTATCAACTTGGTACTTATGGTGCTTAATTTGTTACCGCTACCACCACTGGATGGTGGCCGTATTGCTGTTAGTTTATTGCCGATGAATTTGGCTATGAAACTTTCGCAGGTCGAAAAATATGGGTTTGTGATATTAATTGCATTACTGTTTACAGGCATTTTAGGCAAAATTATTTCGCCAATCATCAATTTCTTCGCGCAAATTATTTTGAGCATTTTTGTATAGCATTTGTTTGTATAATGCTTTTATTTTTTTAGCAGTTTAATTTAATTCATTAGGTTACTTCATGGCGGTTGAACGCGTTTTATCGGGCATGCGCCCAACAGGCAATTTACATCTTGGACATTACAATGGTGTACTTAAAAACTGGTTGCGGCTACAACATGAGCATGAATGCTTTTTTTTTGTTGCCGATTGGCATGCGCTCACCACCCATTACGACACGCCAGAAGTCATTGAAGAGAGCGTCTGGGAAATGGTGATTGATTGGCTTGCTGCTGGCGTCGACCCTGCAAGTTCTACTATATTTATCCAGTCACGTGTGCCAGAGCATGCCGAATTACATACATTGCTGTCTATGATTACGCCATTAAGTTGGCTAGAACGTGTGCCTACTTACAAAGATCAGCAAGAAAAGCTTTCTAGTAAAGATTTATCGACTTATGGCTTCTTGGGGTATCCATTGCTACAAAGTGCAGATATCTTAATGTATAAAGCGACGCAAGTGCCTGTAGGGGAAGATCAAATCCCACATATTGAATTTACACGTGAAATTGCCCGTCGTTTTAATCACTTATATGGTAAAGAGCTAGGCTTTGAAGAAAAAGCCAAAGCAGCTATTAAGAAATTAGGCAATAAACGTGCTGGATTGTATGAAGAAATGCGTAACGCCTATCAGGAAGGTGGAGATGAGGAAGCATTAGAATCAGCACGTGCGTTGATAGAAGAACAACAGGGTATGAGTATTGGCGATAAAGAGCGTTTGCTCGGTTATTTAGAAGGGGGTGGCAAAATTATTTTGATTGAGCCAGATTTCAAGCTGACGCCGGCTTCTAAAATGCCAGGACTCGATGGACAGAAAATGTCTAAGTCCTATAACAACACGATTTCTTTGCGTGAGTCGCCTGAAAATGTGACTAAAAAAATCAAAACTATGCCGACCGACCCGGCACGTGTTCGTCGTACAGATCCAGGAGACCCAGCCAAATGTCCAGTATGGCAATTACACGAAGTTTACTCAGATGATAGTGTCCAAGACTGGGTGCAAACAGGTTGTAAAGCGGGCTCTATCGGTTGCATCGAATGTAAGCAGCCAGTCATAGAAGGCGTACTAAAAGAGCTTAAGCCTATGCAAGAACGTGCTGCTGAATATGCCGAAGATCCGTCACTGGTGAAGAATGTCGTTGCTGAGGGTTGTGAAAAAGCCCGCAAACTGGCGCGCGAGACCATGAGAGATGTGCGTGATGTCATGGGGTTGGATTACGGATAAGCCTCGCAAATTAGATGGCTTGCTAGTGTCGATATTAGGTAGCCATTAGAACATCGCCAACAAAATGGCATATATAGTGTTTTTTGCTTACAAAAATGCTATATTATGTGTTTTATATGATTAGACTTAGTGTAGTTGGTCATCCGCTCATTAAGATAAAAGGCCTAATTTGTTATTACCGCTATCAGAAATAAGAATCAAAGGTGAATCGCTCACACAGCTACCACAAGATTTATATATTCCACCTGATGCCTTGGAAGTTTATTTAGACTCTTTTGAAGGCCCGTTAGATTTGTTGCTTTATCTCATCCGCAAGAATAATTTAGATATTCTAGACATCCCAATGTCAGACCTTACTGTTCAATATATGCAGTATGTTGACAAGATGAAGGCGATTAAACTTGAATTGGCCGCTGACTATTTATTAATGTCTGCGATGTTGATTGAGATTAAATCACGTATGCTCTTACCAGCGCCTGAAGAGATTGAAGATGAGGATGATCCACGTGCTGAACTTGTTAGACGATTGATGGAGTATGAGGCAATGAAATTGGCTGCAAACAGTTTAGATGAAATGCCTAAGGTTGGTGAAGAGTTTCAAGTGGCACATGCTTATTATCAACATGTTACAGAAATTAAACCGCCAGAAGTTAGTGTTGATGAGTTGGTTGAGGCTTGGAAAAATGTGTTGAAACGTGCCAAGTTAAACTCTCATCATAAACTCAGCCGTGCCGAGCTGTCGGTACGTGAGCATATGAGCGCTATTTTAAGACGTTTGCAAACTGAGGGGATGTGTGAGTTCTCACAATTATTTGATGCAGGTACAGAAGTGTTGCAAAAGTTGGTGGTCAACTTTTTAGCAATTTTAGAGCTGGCAAAAGAAGGTTTGGTTAAGATTACGCAGCAGACTGCATTTTCAACCATTTATTTACAGGCGAGCAATGCAGAATGAAAGAGCCTGAAAACATTGGTGAAATGAAGCAAGTGTTAGAGGCCGCCTTGCTGACTGCAGGTCAACCTTTAAGCTTAGATGATATGCTCAAATTATTCGCTGGTCGTATGGAGAGAACCACACTGAGAATGTTGCTAGATGAGCTTAAACAGGATTGGGAAGAAAAAGCTTTGGAGCTAGTGCAAGTCGCCTCTGGCTACCGTTTTCAGGCCAAGGCAGAACTGAGTGCTTTTGTTGCCCGTTTAAATCCTGAGCGGCAGCCTAAATATTCTCGTGCCGTGATGGAAACGCTAGCGATTATTGTTTATCGCCAGCCAGTGACGCGCGGAGATATTGAAGGGATTCGTGGTGTAGCCGCCAATCCAAATATTTTGCGCCAGTTGATAGAGCGCGATTGGGTTGATATAGTCGGGCAACGTGAAGTCCCAGGCAGACCATCGCTCTATGCGACAACCAAACACTTTTTAGATGACCTTAATCTACGTTCATTGGAAGAGCTGCCACTGATTGAGGATTTTACGCAGAGTGAGATTCCATTAGATATCTAGGCTGTTAACAGACCGTCTTACGTTTTAGAATCTTTAGCCTGCGGTTGTTTTCTGCTGTAAAATCACAACCTTATTGATTATAAGTAGCGCTCATGGCACGTCCTTTCAAAAAACCACAAGAAACCAATACTTCACTACGCAGGCAGACAGCTAGGGGTGTTGACGCAGATGCGCCACAAGCGCCTACGCAGCGTTTACACAAACTGTTAGCTCTCGCAGGACTTGGCTCACGTAGAGAGATGGAGAAGCTGATTGAAAGCGGGCGTGTGACTGTGAATGGGGAAGTTGCGCCATTAGGCATAGGCGTGACCAAATATGATGAAGTCCGTGTTGATGGCCGTCCTGTACGACTATCCTTTGAGCCTGAATTGCCACAAGTATTGATTTATCATAAACCGGATGGTGAGATTGTCAGTGCTGATGACCCAGAAGGGCGTGCTAACGTATTTGATAAATTGCCACGTCTTAAAGGGGCTAAGTGGATATCAATTGGTCGTTTGGATATGAATACCTCTGGCTTGCTTATCTTTACTACTTCAGGAGAGCTTGCGAATCACTTTATGCATCCGCGTTATGAAGTGGAGCGTGAGTATGCAGTGCGTATTTTCGGGGAACTGGATGATGAGCAGATGCTGCAGCTCACACAAGGGATAGAACTAGAAGATGGCCCTGCGGCTTTTGATTCCATTACGGCACAAGGTGGTGAAGGCGCTAATCATTGGTATCAAGTGGTCTTGCGTGAAGGCCGTAACCGCGAAGTGCGTCGATTATTTGAAGCTTACCAAATGCCAGTGAGTCGTTTGATGCGAGTGCGTTTTGGACCGATTGCTCTGCCGTCACGCGTTAAACGCGGAGGCATGCTTAAGCTAGAGCAAAAACAGGTGGTTGATTTAATGGAGTGGGCAGGCTTGGCAGTGCCAAAAACACCACCTAGGCAGTTAAATCAGCGTGAGAAAGATAAAGCAACGACGGTGTTTACGCCAAAAGCGCGCAAGCGTAGAGGGAGTGTATTGGCACATCCGCCCAGCGAGCGGAGTGATAATGGGAAACCTCAAGAGGGGAAAAGTGCGTCACGCAAACCACGTGTATCGACTGGAGCCAAAAGAAAGCCAGCTAAAAACCGTAGGATTAGAGGGTAGTTTTTTTAAGTAGTGTTTGTTTAGACTGTTTGTAGCTGTGCTTTGGTCAGTAAGAATACAAACTGATTCCCAGCAGCGACTTCTAGCCAAGTGAAAGCAGTATTAGGATAAGCCTCTAACAACGCCTCTCGGTTATGACCAATTTCGACAATTAACACACCTTCATCTGATAAATAATCCGCTGCGTCACGTAATAGTGTGTGTGTGTGATCGAGCCCTGCAGAGCCGCTGCCTAGTGCTAGTTGTGGCTCATTTTGATATTCGCTTGGTAGTAGCGCCATACTTGCTGCATCTACATAAGGTGGGTTGCTAACAATCACATCATACGTTTTAAGTTTGTTGTCAGGGCTTTTTAAGGCGCTAAACATGTCTGATTGTATTGCTGTAATTTGTTTTTCTAAACCGTAATTGGCAATATTGATATTGCTTACAGCAATCGCATCAGCTGATATATCACCAATATCGATGGTGGCGTTAGGGTAAGCATGTGCGAGCAATATGCCCAAGCAACCACTGCCTGTGCATATGTCGGCTACGCTCCCCACCATTTCAGGGAATTCAATCCAAGGACTAAGGCTGTCAGCGAACAAAAGTTCAGCAATAAAAGAGCGTGGCACAATGACGCGTTCATCGACATAAAATTTAAAGTCTTGCAACCATGCTTCACGTACTAAATAGGCAGTAGGCGTATGTTTAGTCACGCGCTGTTCGATTAAGTACGCAAGTTGTTTGCATTCCTTGGCCGTGATGGTTGCATCCAAAAAATTCTCTAACGTCTCTGTAGGTAAATGCAAGCTACTCATGATGAGCCATACCGCTTCATCGTAGCTATTGTCGGTGCCGTGCCCATAGAAAATATCAGAGGCCTCAAACTGGCTGACGGCATACCGAATCCAATCGCGAATCGTCGCTAGTTCATCCGCTAGCTTTGGTAATGAAGCCATGTTATGCGTTTTTCCCTAGCAGTTTCACCATTGTGCGTTTGTAGGTTTCTTTAAGTGGTTCAATATCAGCGACCGCTACACATTCGTTCAGCTTGTGTATGGTGGCGTTGAGGGGACCAAATTCGATGACTTGCTTACAAATATCCGCAATAAAACGTCCATCTGAGGTGCCACCTGTTGTCGATAGTTCAGGTGTGACGCCATAACTTTCTTGAATAGCTTCTGAGATGGCATCAGATAAATTGCCACGGGGGGTAATGTAAGCAGGGGAATACTCCCACTCAATGTTGTAATCTAACTTGTGTTTGTCAAAAATAGCATAAACACGTTCTTTTAAGCTTGCTTCCGTACTGGCAGTGCAGAATCTAAAGTTAAATAGAATTTCCACTTCACCTGGCACGACATTGGTGGCGCCGGTACCGCCATTCATGTTGCTGATTTGCCATGAGGTAGCAGGGAAGTATTCATTGCCTTCATCCCAAACGGTTTCTACCATGTCTTTAATGGCAGGTGAAACCATATGGATGGGGTTTTTAACCAAATGTGGATAGGCAATATGACCTTGCACCCCTTTGACGGTTAACTTGCCAGATAGCGAACCACGTCTTCCATTTTTAATCATGTCGCCTACCACTTTATTAGAAGTTGGTTCACCGACAATGCAATAATCAATCAGCTCACCACGTGCTTTCAGTGCTTCGACAACTTTTACGGTCCCATCAATTGCAATATCTTCTTCATCAGAAGTAATCAGCAAGCCAATAGAACCTGTATGGTCGGGGTTCTCTGCTACAAACTCTTCTATGCTGGTGATGAAGGCGGCGAGGGATGTTTTCATGTCTGCCGCACCACGTGCGTATAAAACACCATCATTAATGGTTGGCTCGAATGGTGGCGTATGCCATTGGCTCAACGGGCCTGTTGGCACCACGTCTGTATGGCCAGCAAACACGAGCAAGGGGCCTTCAGTGCCGCGACGGGCAAAGAAATTATCGACTTTGCCAAAACGCATGCGTTCAATTTTAAAGCCAAGTGGTTCCAAACGTGCAATCATGGTTTCTTGGCAACCCATGTCATCGGGGGTAACTGATTGGCGAGCGAGTAAGTCAATCGCCAGGTCTAATGTTTTTGTCATTTTGTTAAGTTTCTACTGATATTTAAATAGTTTTCTTCACTAAAGCCTAAGCATAAGACTGCACCATCCTTTTCTAAGATAGGGCGTTTAATGACAGATGTTTTTTGGATCATGAGTGCAGAAGCGCTGATGTTGTCGATAATGCTAGCTTTAGTCTCATCACTCAGTTTTCGCCAAGTCATCCCTGACCGGTTCACTAGCTTCTCCCATGGCTGTTGTTTGAGCCAGTTATCAAGCATGGCTTGATTGACCCCTAGCTTTTTGAAGTCATGGAATTCATAGCTGATTTGATGGTTATCAAGCCATATACGTGCTTTTTTGACTGTGTTGCAATTTGGAATGCCGTAAAGTTTCATAAGGCTGTTTTATGGAGCCACCTGTTTAAAGGGTTCCCATTTTAACAGCTAGCCAGCGGTTAACAAAAATTAAGGCTTTTTGATTTTTGGAAGTGGTAAATCCGAGAGCGGCAAATCAAAATTCATCTGCAGCTGTTTGAATTGAAGTTTTTTATAAAGTTTAAATAACGCAACTTCTTTAACCGGCTTAGAGAACAAGTAACCCTGCATATAATCACAGCCTAAATCCATGATTGTGTCTTGCTGTTCTTCATTTTCTATGCCTTCTGCAGTGGCCTGGAAGCCAAGCGCATGTGTTAACTTGAATATGGCATCAATTAAGGCTCTAGAGCCTTGGCTTTTGTTAACTGTTGCAATAAATGATCTATCAATTTTAACTTCGTCTATATTAAGGTCTAGCAGGTAAGTAAGACTCATGGGTAGCAAACCAAAGTCATCCAATATCACTTTGATGCCCGCTTCTTTAAATTTATCGAGTAATAATTTAAATTGATTTTGATTGTTAACAGCCGCTGTTTCTTTGATTTCAAAAGAGATGTGGCTTGGATTTAAATCATAATCATGAATCTTTTTAATAATGTTTTTGACCAAACTAGGGTCTCTAAATTGGTGACTAGATAAATTAATGGATACATTTAAATCCAAGTCACACTTGTTAGCATGTTCCAGCATGCTACAGCATTCATCCATCACCCAATTGTTAATTTCGTGAATCAAACCGAAGTGCTCTGCAGCGGGTAAGAAATCGTTTGGTAGAATTTCGCCTTTTGTCGGGTGGTTCCAGCGAATTAATGCTTCAGCTCCTACCGCTGTGAGTGTTTTACAGTCTATTTTAGGTAGGTACACAATAGAAAATTCATTTCTCTCAATAGCTAAGCATAGGTCGCTTTGCATATTCAATAGGATATCGTTTGCTGATTCTATTTCTGCGTCATAGAACTTATATTGATTTTTACCTTGATCTTTTGCTTTATACATTGCCGCATCAGCGCAAGCCATTAGCTTCTCTAAATCAGCATCACTATCTTTTGGGTAAAGCGCAACGCCCAACGAACAAGAAAGCTCTATATTGAGATGGTCGATAAAATAAGGCTCTTTAATTGAATTAACAATACGCTCAGCGATGGGTCTGGCATCCTCTTCTGAGTCAATTTCTTCTAGAATTGCCACAAACTCATCACCGCCAATACGCGCAACAAAATCACAGCCACGAATGGCTGTATTAAGCCGCTCTGCTGTAATGTTAAGTACAGCATCACCCACATTATGGCCATAGTTATCGTTGATTGGTTTAAAATGGTCTAAGTCAATATAGGCTAATGCGAATGATTTTCCACTGCGTTCACAACGTTTTCGTGCTGACTCTAAATGTGAGTCAAAAGCCCTTCTATTTGGCAGCTTGGTAAGGCTGTCTTGTAAGCTCATCGTATTAGATGCTGAATGAAATAAGCTGAAATTGAGCAGTTGCTTGCCTTGTTTCTCATAATACAAAACAAACAAAAAGGCGATTAAGAATAAACAAATCATGCCCAAAGCAACGGCAATAGCGATTAGTTTAAGGCTAGTGTTACTTTGCTCTTGTACAACGGATGTCGCACCAACTACAGATTCGTAAATTGCTGCGCTATAAATAAAATGAATGCTAGTAATGCTTAGTGCAATGCCTAGCGCAATAGCAACTCTGGTTGCCATACGGTAGCGACCTGAATAGGTTTTTACCCATTGGAATTGCAATATTATCAAGCTAATGACAGCGGCAGAGAATGTAGTGGCGATAATGGTCATTAATGGATTTAGTGTAATGGCGGCTAACCCATATATCGCAATACGGCCGCTAAAAAATAAACCAAAGTCACAAAGGCCGCCGACAATCCCGCCGATGAGTATATGATGCAGGCTGACGTTGCGCCTAGCGGTAATGTATATCAAGCAGGCAGCTATCCCAGTCGCAAATAGCCAAGCATGTAGCAGAGACCAAGAGGCTTGCGTTGGAGCGCCTACATTAGTGCTAAGTAATACCAAAAAATGATTTACCCATATACCAGCACCAACCGCAAAGGATATGCTGACAGGCACGATGCCTTTTACCTTGCCAGAAGAACGGTAAATTCTATCCAAGAAGCCAAAGGTAATGACAATAACAGCGCTAACGGCTATTGTTGATACCAGTAGCAACCAAAAGTCGTAACTTAAAGGCATTTTGTTGGGTTAATAAATTTCATGACTAGAATAAAAGCAATTAACATGCCATATAACTCTATGCCATTTTAACACGCATCGGTGCTTGCCTAATATTGACTTATCTTATTGATTATTTTAGTTAAATTACACAAGGCATGATCTTTGGCCTGCCAACATAAACACATAGTTTTTATACAATTATTGTTTAGTATGGTGACTATTCATCATGGCAAGTAAACGCAGATAAAAAAATAGACGCTAAAAGCGTCTATTCTTAAAAAGTTGTGACATTAAATGCCACGTAACAACTCGTTAATCCCAACTTTACTCAATGTTTTAGCATCAACTTTCTTAACGATGACGGCGCAATAAAGGCTATAACGGCCATCTTTAGAGGGTAAATTACCTGAAACGACGACAGAGCCAGCTGGCACACGTCCGTAAGATACTTCGCCAGTTTCGCGGTCGTAAATCTTCGTGCTTTGTCCAATATAGACGCCCATTGAAATAACGCTATTATCTTCAACCACCACACCTTCAACGACTTCTGAACGTGCACCAATAAAACAGTTGTCACCAATAATCGTTGGGCCTGCTTGTAAGGGTTCTAATACACCACCAATACCGACACCACCTGATAAGTGCACGTTTTTACCAATTTGTGCACATGAACCGACTGTTGCCCATGTGTCAACCATGCTGCCTTCACCAACATAGGCACCGATGTTGACATAAGAAGGCATTAGTACGGCATTTTTGCCAATAAATGAGCCACGACGTGCGATAGCATTGGGTACAACACGGAAGCCACCTGCTTTGAAATCATCTTCTGTGTAGTTGGCAAATTTTGTTGGGACTTTATCAAAGTAGCGTGCAACACCATCATCCAGTAAAACGTTATCTTCTAAACGGAAGGATAATAAAACTGCTTTCTTCAGCCATTGGTGTGTTTCCCATTGTTGGCTATCACCCACCCGAGATGCGACGCGCAGAGACCCTGAGTCTAAATCAGCTAATACACTGTCAACAGTAGACTTCACTTCACTAGGTGCATTGGCAGGGTTAATGTTTGCGCGATCTTCAAAAGCCGCTTCGATGATACTTAGACGTGGATCCATAAAAATTTCCAAACTTGATAGGTTAGAGGTAACTGCAAAGGCGTTATTTTAACCTAAACTTAACGACTATCTAAAAACAAAAAGCGCACCTAATTTAAACAGGTGCGCTTTAATTAGGTGCAATAGTTTATTTTTTAGCTTTTGCCGCCTCGTATAGTGGGCGTACTTTAGGCGCAAGGGCTTTTAAATCAGCAATGCGGTTTGCACTAGCAGGGTGAGTACTTAGAAACTCTGGTGGCGCACCTTTGCTTTTAGCACTCATTTTTTGCCAT
>JAZGEZ010000067.1:0-25489 GCA_036479055.1 Methylophilaceae bacterium
CGGTTGCTGTGGAGCCACCTGAGTTAGAAATGCGTGTGGCCATTTTGCTTAAAAAAGCAGAAGCGTCTAAAATCAACCTACATGAAGATGTTGCGTTTTTTATCGCGAAACAAATACGCTCTAGTGTACGAGAATTAGAAGGTGCACTTAACCGTATCGTTGCCATGGCTAAGTTTACAGGTAACGCTATCGATATAAATTTAGCAAAAGATGCTTTACGTGATTTAATTGCTGTGCGTGGTCGCCAGATTACTATTGAAAATATACAAAAAACGGTAGCTGATTATTATAAAATTAAGGTTGCTGAAATGCATAGTAAAAAGAGGTCTCGTAATATTTCAAGGCCTCGACAAGTTGCTATGTCTTTATCACGAGAGCTAACAAACCATAGCTTTCCAGAAATTGGTGAAGCTTTTGGAAACCGTCATCACACCACGGTGATGCACGCATGTGATGAAATAGAACAATTGCGTTTAAATGATCAAAATATTGCCCGTGATATTGGGTTTTTGACCCAAGTCATCCGCGATTAAGTATAAATTAGGAAGTGTGAATTAAACGATTAAAATGCTGTGGATTAAAGTAGTGTTAAAGCCATATTTCTATATTGGTGAAATTAATACACATTTAATACACATTTAAAAAAGGGTTTTTAAACAAGGTAAAATTGAATATAACCAATTGATTTTAAAAATCAAAAAAAGTAATCCACAAGAAAAATGAACATTACTATTATTATTAGTTATATATATATATTAAATACATAATTAGGCACAGCTATGCAAATTAAAATAAATAGAGAAATTTTATTAAAACCTTTAATCAATGTTACGGGTATTGTAGAACGACGTCACACATTACCCATTCTTTCTAATTTGTTGTTAGAGGCTAAAAATAATAATATACAACTCACTGCAACGGATTTAGAAATGCAAATTTCATTAAATATAGCCAGTAACTTAAAAGAGGCTTTTTCTACTACTATTTCAGCTAAAAAATTCTTAGATATTTGTCGCTCGTTACCAGAAGCGATTGATATAGATATGATTAGTAAAGACAATCGAATGACTGTCAAAGCAGGTAAAAGTCGCTTCAACCTACAAACGTTACCAGCAGATGATTACCCCGTAATGACGAAGGTGACAGGGGAGTCTATCAAAATAAAAATTAGCCAGGTTGAATTAAAACGTTTATTAAAACAAGTAGAGTTTGCCATGGCGCAACAAGATATTCGTTACTATCTAAATGGCTTATTGTTAGAAGTCATTGAAGATAAATTGAATTTAGTTGGGACAGATGGACACCGACTGAGCTTTACCTCTGCAACATTGAGTCAAAGCTATGAAAAAACAGATGTTATTTTGCCTCGTAAAACCGTAATAGAGCTGATTAAACTACTGGACGATAATGATGAAGAGGTGGTTATAGAAATAGCCGCAGGCCAGGTTAATTTTGCTTTTGGTGAAATAAGTTTAATCTCAAAAGTGATTGATGGTAAGTTTCCAGATTACCATCGTGTCATACCGAAGGAGCACGGCAATACGTTTAGTGCTAATAGAGTGGAAATACTGACCGCAATGCAACGCGCATCTATTTTATCTAATGAAAAATACCGAGGTATCCGTATGGTACTTAGTGAAAATAATCTTAAGTTAATTAGTACTAATACAGAGCAAGAAGAAGCTGAAGAAGAATTAGAAATTAACTATAAGCAAGAAAACCTTGATATAGGTTTTAATGTTACTTATTTAATTGATGTGCTCAACAATACACAACAAGAAAATATCAACTTCTCATTTGCAGATGCAAATAGTAGTTGTTTAATTACAGTCCCAGAGGATAGTGATTATAAATATGTTGTGATGCCAATGCGTATTTAACCCATTAAATTTAAAGCATATAAAAATTACTTATTAAAAGAAGTGTGAAAAGAAACGAAAGATTATGGCAAAAAAACAGCAAGAAGATTACGATTCATCCAGCATTAAAATTTTAGAAGGCTTAGATGCTGTTCGTAAAAGACCAGGGATGTATATAGGTGATACATCGGATGGGTCTGGATTACACCATATGGTATTTGAGGTGCTCGATAACGCAATAGATGAAGCGTTAGCAGGCCATTGTAATGATATTAAAGTCATCATTCACCCAGATAACTCTATTAGCATTAGTGATAACGGCCGCGGTATTCCAACAGGTATTAAACTAGACGACAAACATGAACCGAAACGATCAGCTGCTGAAATTGTAATGACAGAGCTACATGCCGGCGGTAAGTTTGATCAAAACTCTTATAAGGTTTCTGGTGGTTTGCATGGTGTAGGTGTGTCCGTGGTGAATGCATTATCTGATTGGCTACGCTTAAAAATCCACCGTGATGGTGAAGTGCACCTAATAGAGTTCCAACGAGGTGTTCCGCAAGCACCATTAGCGGTAATTGGTAAAACAGATAAAACAGGTACAGAAGTTCATTTTTTAGCTTCCATTGAAACATTTGTCTTGGTTGAATACCACTTTGATATTTTAGCAAAACGTATCCGCGAGCTATCTTTTTTAAATAACGGTGTGAAAATTGAGCTAATCGACCAACGTCCGAATGGTAAAACAGAAAACTTTGCTCACTCAGGGGGGATTAAAGGGTTTGTGGAATACATGAACCGTTCAAAATCCGTGTTACATCCCAAGATATTTTATGCAATAGGTGAGAAAGAGGGTATGACGGTTGAGGTGTCTATCCAATGGAATGATTCATACTCTGAAACAGTACAGTGTTTTACGAACAACATTCCGCAACGTGATGGCGGGACTCATTTAACCGGTTTACGTACCGCTATGACTCGTACACTTAACCAGTATATTGAACAAACAGAAACGGCTAAAAAAGCTAAAGTGACGACGACGGGTGATGATATGCGGGAAGGTATTACCTGTGTGCTTTCTATTAAAGTCCCAGACCCTAAATTCTCATCACAAACCAAAGACAAACTGGTATCAAGCGAAGTGCAACCCGTTGTTTCAGAAGTTGTGGGCGCTAAACTAACTGAATTCTTAGCAGAAAACCCAGCAGATGCGAAAATTATCTGCGGCAAAATTGTAGATGCCGCGCGTGCGCGCGAAGCAGCAAGAAAAGCCCGTGAAATTACCCGCCGCAAAGGGGTGATGGATACGATGGGTTTACCAGGTAAATTGGCTGACTGCCAAGAAAAAGACCCAGCACTATCTGAAATATACTTAGTGGAAGGTGACTCTGCTGGAGGCTCAGCCAAACAAGGGCGAGACCGCAAAAACCAAGCAATCTTACCGCTAAAAGGTAAAATTCTTAACGTAGAAAAAGCCCGTTTCGACAAACTATTAAGCTCACAAGAAATTGCGACACTGATTACAGCATTAGGGACTAATATTGGTAAAGCAGATTTTAATGTAGAAAAGTTACGTTATCACCGTATTATTATCATGACTGATGCTGATGTCGATGGTGCACATATTCGTACACTTTTACTCACATTCTTTTATCGTCAAATGACAGAGCTAGTAGAACGTGGGCATATCTACATTGCACAACCACCGTTATATAAAATTAAACAGGGTCGTGAAGAGCGCTATCTAAAAGACGAGCAAGAGCTAGAAAACTATCTATTAGAGTCCGCACTTAAAGACGCAGAGTTGCTACCAAAAAAAGGTGCTGATGTCATTAAGGAAGAAGCGTTAGCTGATATTGCTAAGCAAATGGTCTTAACAGAGGCTGTGGTGCGCCGCATTTCCGGGCTGTATGACGAAAGTGTATTGCGAGCAGTCCAAGAGGTGGGTGATATAGATTTAAGCAATAAAGAGAATGCGAATAAAGCGGCTGAAAAATTACGCCTAATACTAGGTGAAACTGGATCAGAAGTCATTGTTGCATTTGATGAAGAAGAAAGTGCTTATCGTTTAGAAATTAATAAATATGTACATGGGAACTTGCAAAGCTGCATAATTGATGCGGAGTTCTTAGGCAGTGGTGATTACCGTCAAATTAACCGTATGTCGACTATGTTGCATGGCTTAATCGGTGAAGGTGCATTGATTAAACGTGGTGAAAAAGAGAAGGCAGTAGCAACCTTTAAAGAGGTGCTTGATTGGTTATTAAGCCAAGCAAAACACAACTTGAATGTGCAGCGCTATAAAGGCTTGGGTGAGATGAACCCAGAACAACTATGGGAAACAACGATGGATCCTAAAGTACGCCGCTTACTCAAGGTCCAAATTGATGATGCTATTGCAGCCGATGAAATATTTAGCACGTTAATGGGCGATAACGTAGAGCCGAGAAGGGCATTTATTGAGAGTAATGCGTTAAATGTGGGCTCCTTAGATGTTTAGAAGTTGACCATCTAATACCCGTTCAAGGCTTCATGTAGCAGCAAGCTATCAAGAGTAGTAGATTGATCAACCTTGTACAATATCTAAATCCTGTACACCGCATTTTCGATTTGCCGGCACGGCAATATCGATTAGTTTTGGTTTTGGTAAATCCAATTTATCCATTATTTCAATAAACTGTTCACGCGTTTTGTTCGCTAGGCGTGTGTTGGTTGTTTTTTCTTGCCCAACATTACTCACTCTCCGTCCATTGTAATCATGCCCGGGATAAATTAATGTTTCATCTGCTAGTGTAAAGATCTTATTATAAATACTGTCGTACAACTCTTCTGAGCTACCACTTTGAAAATCGGTTCGCCCACAACCATTTATCAATAATGTGTCTCCTGTAAATAGGCGATCTTGACATAAAAATGAAACACTACCAGCCGTATGCCCGGGCGTCGCAATGACATATATTTTTTGATCACCCACGGTTAATACATCACCATCATTTAATTGTATATCAGCAGTCGTAGCACCACATCGTTCACTAACCCCCGTTTGGACCTCCATCTGCTCTCTCAAAATGCCGCTTGCAGTAATGTGATCTGCATGTACGTGTGTTTCTAGTGAATATTTTAGTGTTAAATTATGTGTGTTTAGCATCGAAATATAATCTTCAACATGTGTCACAACAGGGTCTATCAATACCGCTTCACGGGAATTTTCATCCGCGATTAAGTAGGTATGAGTTGAAGATTCTTTATCAAACATTTGCTTAAACATTACAAAGCTCCTAAGAAATTTCTCTAATTTATGTCGAAACACATAATATGTATTATTATATTATATAAATAATTAATCTATAAAGGTAACTATTTTGACAGCTACAATGGCAATTAATTTTGATGTATTAAGGGCGTCAGCAGATAAGGCAAGTAATTTAATGAAAGTGATGGCAAATGCTGATCGTTTGATGTTGCTCTGTCAGTTATCTCAAGGTGAAAAATCAGTAGGTGAATTAGAAAGTATTTTAGATATTCGTCAGCCTACTTTGTCACAACAGCTTACCGTGTTAAGAGAATCAGCATTAGTTTCAACGCGCCGCGAAGGAAAAAATATTTTTTATACTATATCGAGTCAATCTGCACTTGCAGTGATGCAAGTGCTAAGCCAACAAATTTGTAACCTTTAAAAAGCGAGGATCACATGACCATTCAAATTACCAAACTATCTGCTGACTTTAGTACATCCCCTCAAATTACTACGGAAGATGTTGTAGAGCTTGCTGAATTAGGTTTTAAAACCATTATCAATAATCGTCCGGATAATGAAGGTGGCGCAGACCAACCGATAAGCACACAGCTTCAAGCTGCTGCTGAAGCGGCAGGGTTGGCCTATATACACATCCCAGTCATTCCAAACAACATACAACCTGCTCAAGTTGATACTTTTTGTGCTGCCTATCATGCAGCTGAAAAACCAGTATTAGGGTTTTGTAGAACAGGCAACCGTGCAGGTAGCATTTATAAACTTTCACAGTCTTAACCTAAACCTTGGCTAAATTTAACCAAATTTTTAACATCCGCGTCGGTGATGGTGGTGGCGAGGTGAGTGGGTAGCGCATGATGATTGAACTATCAACCATTAGCGTAGCCTTGGGTTTGTTTGTTGGCTTCATCATGGCGCTGACTGGCGCTGGCGGTTCTGTTTTGGCTATACCGCTACTAACATTTGGTCTTGGCCTAAGCTTTACTGAGGCGGCACCAATTGCACTCCTTGCCGTAATGTCTGGTGCCAGTATCGGTAGCATACAAGGGTTACATAAAGGCACTGTGCGTTATAAAACTGCACTATTGATTAGTGGTTTTGGTATTGCTTTAGCCCCGCTGGGGGTATTGCTTGCTAAACATGCATCAACGCAAGTGCTGAGTTTATCCTTTGGTGTCGTGTTGATTTATGTTGCTTGGTATATGTGGACTAAAAATACCGAAGCGTTACATGTAGCTACAGATAAACCTCCATCGCCTTGTGAGATTAATCCTGCGACATCTAAGTTATTTTGGACGGCCTATTGTACTAAAAGGCTAGCTGTTACAGGTGCAATATCAGGCTTACTTTCAGGCTTGCTAGGAGTTGGCGGTGGCTTTGTCATTGTGCCAAGCTTACAAAAAGTGAGTAATTTTGATTTTCAAACCATTATTGCGACATCGCTTACAATCATCGCGCTAGTCTCTGCGGGGGCGGTCATTACGCATTTGCTGCACAGTGGTATTAACTGGGCAGTCGCTGTGCCATTTGTCATTAGCACCATGGTTAGCATGCTCGCTTTTAGAATGATTAGCCATAAGATTCCTACCACTATTACCCAGCGCTTGTTTGCTATCTTTGCTATCTTTGCCGCATCTTTAATGCTAATACAGTCTTTTAGCTAGTCTAGATTTAACGACACATTCTCATTTATCCTGTTAGATTCGGTTGTCATGTTGTTTCTCGGCAGTATACTAATCATCTAAAACAAACGATGGAGTTAAGCGTGGCTTTTAATATGTCTAAAATATTTAATCCTGTTTTTTGGGTGCAAATTTATCAAGTGGTTTTGCAAACGGTAAAACGTTTCCCTTTAGCGTGCCTGTGTCTTCTGGCATTAGCGTTTCTCTTGATTAGTGAAACTCACAATTTCAATCCATTTAGTCGTGTAACAAGTACAAGAGTAGCGCTGCTTTCACTAGGGGGTTCGTGCTGGTTTGTTGCGATGGCATTGTTTGTTGAAAGCAAACAGCGGTCTTCACTTAAACATTATGTTGTGGCCGGCCTAGGATTTGCCTTTTATAGTTGGCATGTGTTTGGCCGTGAAAATTTAGGCATGGCCTCTGTTGGCATCGCTATTGCAGCAGCGTTGGCCATCACTTTTTCACCTTGGTTACGACGTCAACAAAACAATGACTCTTTTTGGTATTTTAATTTTCAGCTTATTTCAACCATTTTCTTTGCATGGCTAAGCACCTTGCTTTTGTCAGGTGGGCTAAGTCTTATTTTGTTAAGTCTCGGCTATTTGTTCGATTTAAATATTCATCAAAATTTTTACGCTGATATTTGGACGATAGGGGGTGTTTTATTTGGCGGGCTGTATTTTCTTGCCAATATCCCATCACAGTTTGACTATGACAAAGTGGATTGCAGTCAATTTCCCAAAGGGATTCAATTTATTCAAACCTATGTTTTAGTGCCTTTATCGCTAGTTTATATGGCTATTTTATACGCGTATTTTGCTAAAATTATTTTTCAATGGGCACTACCGCACGGCCATCTTGGCATGATGGTTTCTACTTTTGGTTTAATTGGGGTTGTTACGCATCTTACGATTTATCCCGTACATGATCGTACAGGTTTATTAGGTTGGTTTTACCGTCACTTTTATTTAGCAATGGTTTTGCCTTTAGGCTTATTTGTGCTTGCCGTTGGGGTGCGTATTAACCAATATGGTTTAACCGAAAAACGTTATATTTTGGTGTTGGTTGCGATATGGTTTGCTATTTTGATCGCTGCTCGATTGATACGTCGTCAGCAATTTTCATTGCGCACGGTCACGTTGTCCTTTGCAGTGTTGTGCTTTGTAGCGTCACTAGGCCCTTGGAGTATTAATAAGCTACCTTTAAATAACCAAATATCACGTTTAGAAAGGGTATTAACCAAACATAATTTGCTGACTAATGGGCGTTATACTACCCCCAAACAACCACTTAGTTTCGAAACTAAAAAATCAGTTTCGTCCATGGTGGATTATGTTGTTGATCATCATGGTATTGATAGGTTGCGCCCATGGTTTTCAGATAAAAAGGCACTGAAGAAAGCATTAGACTGCGATAAAGAGCATGAATACAGCTGTGGCAGTAATGGGCGCCGACTACTTTCCCATATGGGGATTGATTACATTAATCGTTGGCAGAAAAAGAATAGTAATCATAAAAACATTCGTTTAACTTATTCTTCAGAGCCTATCGTTATCCCGTTAAATGGTTATGATTATTTTGTGCCCATTTCCCTGTATCAAAACAACAAAACCACAGCGTTGGCAACGCCTCTTGACCAAGCGTTTGAGCTGTCATCGGTTGCATTAAATGATGCACAATTGCAGCTAGTATTTAGAGATAAGAAACAGGTGAATATTGATTTTGTTGATTTTATGCGTCAATTTAGTGCTCATGGCAATATCGAGGTGCCGGTGCATGAGGTTGATAAAATGACCTTGTCCTACGAGCAAGACGGTGTTGATATTCAGCTTTATATCAAAAATATTAACCAAGCTATGGTTGATGGAAAAGCGAAGATAACGCATCTTGAAGCCAATTTACTTCTTAAGAAAAGCCAGCCTTAATTCTGTTCAAATTGAATACAGCCGCTAAGTGGCTAGTGTTGATTCATATCATATCTTTATTGATGGGGGTGAGATAAACTGACCTTATGGCTTCAGTAGATATTTCGCAGCAGGGTTCAGCGGCTCTTGAACAAGGGTCGCAATGGGTGGGGTTGGATGATGTAGAAGTCTGGTCTGATTTTAGTGAAGCGGTGACAGGATCACAGTGGGGCTCACGGTTTGCAGTTGAAGGGATGCACTGCGCAGCTTGTGGTTTCACAGTAGAAAAAGCGGTTCAATCAATCGATGGTGTGATTAGTGCAGAAGTGAATGCGACCAGTGGCCGCGCTCGTATTGTCTGGGATGACAAAAAAACAAAACCTTCTGCACTCATGCAGGCTATTCATCATGTAGGTTATCAAGCATTTCCTCAAGTTGCTTCATTAGATTTGCGACGTAAACAGCAGCGACAATTATTGTGGCGCTGGTTAGTAGCAGGTTTTTGTATGATGCAAGTCATGATGTATACCTACCCCACTTATTTTGCCGCGCCAGGGGAGATGGCGGTCGACACTATACGCCTTTTGCGCTGGGCTGCTTGGGTGCTTACATTACCTGTCATGTTTTTTTCGAGTACGTTATTTTTTTCAAATGCATATAAAGATTTAAAGCAGCGCCGCATTAGCATGGATTTGCCAGTGACTTTAGGTATTTTAATTACCTTTTGCGTGAGCACTGCCGGAACATTTCAACCAGATGGCTGGTGGGGTAAGGAGGTGTATTTTGATTCTCTCACGATGTTTATATTTTTCTTACTAACAGGGCGATGGTTAGAAGCAAGAATGCGTAACCGTACAGCTGGTGCTTTAGAAGTGTTAATGCGTCGCTTGCCCAGTAGTATTGAACGGCAAAATTCTGAAGGTGATTTCATCCGTGTTGCTTTACCTAAACTGCAAGTGGGGGATGTGTTGCGCATATTTCCGGGCGAAGCTTTTCCCGTTGATGGCACGATTATTTTGGGCAGCACCTCTGCAGATGAAGCGTTGCTGACAGGAGAATCTGCTCCAGTGAACAAAGCATTGTCCGCGCGTGTTATTGCGGGTAGTTACAACTTGGCATCTACTGTGCAGATCAAAACAGAAAAAATTGGCACGTCTACACAATATGCACAGATTGTTGCGTTGATGGAACGTGTTTCGGTAGATAAGCCCCGCTTAGCATTGCTGGCAGATAAAGTGGCTAAACCCTTCTTAATATTGGTATTGTTTGCGGCAGCAGGGTCGGCTTTAATGTTTTGGCAAGTCGACCATAGCAAGGCGTTAATGGCTGCGGTTGCAGTGTTAATTGTCACTTGCCCTTGTGCATTATCTTTAGCCACGCCAGCAGCCATGTTGTCTAGCGTAGGGGCTTTAGCTAAAACGGGTTTGCTGGCTAGACGGATGCAAGCACTGGAAGCCATTACGACGGTTGATACGATCATCTTCGATAAGACCGGCACACTGACGAGTGACCACATTAATGTGGTTAACATAGAAACGCATCAAACGATTACGCAGCAAGCTGCCTTACAGCTTGCTGCATCAATGGCACAACATTCATTACACCCTGTTTCGCGTGCATTGTTCGATGCTTGGGATCAGCCTCTATTAGAGACGATGACAGAAGTGGAGGAGGTTTCAGGTGCAGGTCTTGTTGCTAATACAGCATTAGGACAAGTTAAACTAGGCTCTGCTAGATTCTGCGATATTGCTTCGCAACCAGGTGTCGGGATGCAAGTATATATGGCGAATGAACATGGCCTTTTAGCAACGTTTAGTTTAGAAGAAGATTTGCGTAAGGATGCGAAGCCCACTATTAATCGGTTGTTGGCCGATGGATATAAGGTGATTATGTTGTCTGGTGATCAGCTACCCGTGGCAACATTAGTAGCAAATAAGCTGGGGATAAAAAATGTAATGGCAGATTGTACACCACAAGACAAGTTGGATTACATGCAAGACCTGCAACAGCAAGGTAAGAAAATTATTATGGTAGGGGATGGACTAAATGATGGACCTGTGTTGGCGGGCGCACACGTATCTGTTGCGATGGGCAAAGCGGTACCCTTAGCACAGGCGCAAAGTGATTTTGTCATACAAAGTGGACAACTTGCTTTGTTGCCACAGCTGTTTGTTCATGCTAAAAAGACAATACGAGTGGTTAAACAAAATTTGATATGGGCAGGCATTTACAATGCTGTCTGTGTGCCATTTGCTGTATTAGGTTATTTGCCGGCTTGGCTTGCAGGTTTTGGTATGGCAGCAAGCTCTTTGGTAGTGATTTTAAACGCGTTACGTTTATCACGTATAAAGCCCTTAAATGTGGAGGTGTATTAATGGATATTTTATTTTTACTGATCCCGTTATCTGTTGTGCTAGTACTTGTAATACTAGGTGGCCTATGGTGGGCTATTCACACAGGGCAGTTTGAAGATATAGAGGATGAGGGTAAACGTATTTTACGTGATGACTAACTCTATATAAATTAAGGTTTTATGTAAGGTAATTGATATGTATCAACATGATGGGTGTATATTATCAGTAGTATGATGGTGACGTAAATAGAAGCTTTTAATGTTGCAAAAGGGTGATAGATAAATTTAAAAATGAAAAAACCTTTGCAAAAAAATTGAGGGAGAGCCAGAAGTGAGTTCAGCAACTAGTAATGAAGTATACAACGATGTCGTCGTCAGACAGTTTGCGATTATGGCTGTTGTTTGGGGTGTCATTGGTATGTTAGTCGGTGTGATTATTGCCGCACAGCTCGTTTGGCCGGAACTTAATTTAGGGTTGCCATGGACAAGTTTTGGGCGTTTGCGACCGTTGCATACTAATGCAGTCATTTTCGCCTTTGGTGGTTGTACTTTATTTGCGACCTCTTATTACGTGGTCCAGCGTACCAGTCAAGTCGGGCTTTTTTGTAAGAAGCTTGCCGCATTTACATTTTGGGGTTGGCAAGCCGTCATCGTCTCTGCTGTTATCACCCTGCCATTAGGTTACACCAGTTCAAGTGAGTACGGAGAGCTGGAATGGCCAATTGATATTCTTATCGCTGTTGTTTGGATTTCTTACGCCATTGTATTTTTCGGTACAATAGCCAAGCGTAAAATCAAACACATCTATGTCGCAAACTGGTTCTTTGGTGCTTTTATCCTTGCCGTGGCGATGCTGCATATTGTTAATAGTGCAGCAATTCCATATAGCTTTATGAAATCTTATTCTGTTTATGCAGGGGTGCAGCATGCGATGGTGCAGTGGTGGTACGCGCACAATGCCGTAGGCTTTTTCCTGACAGCGGGCTTCTTGGGCATCATGTATTACTTTATTCCTAAGCAGGCGGATCGCCCCGTATATTCTTATAGTTTATCGATCGTACATTTTTGGGCGCTTATTTTTACTTATATGTGGGCTGGTCCGCACCATTTGCATTACACGGCATTACCAGATTGGGCGCAGTCCGTAGGCATGGTGTTTTCCCTTATTCTTTTAGCGCCTAGTTGGGGTGGCATGCTTAATGGGTTGATGACGCTTTCTGGTGCATGGCATAAATTACGTTCTGACCCTATTTTACGGTTCTTGGTTGTTTCGCTTTCCTTCTATGGTATGAGCACCTTTGAAGGCCCAATGATGGCGATTAAAACGGTGAACTCACTTTCTCATTATACGGATTGGACTATTGGCCACGTGCATTCAGGTACGTTAGGTTGGGTGGGATTAGTGTCGATGGGGTCTATTTACTTCATGATACCGCGCTTATTTGGACAGAAACAAATGTATAGCATGAAGGCAATTGAATTGCATTTCTGGCTAGCTACCGCAGGTATTGTGTTGTATATCACAGCGCTATGGATTTCAGGCATTATGGAGGGTTTGATGTGGCGCGCTATTAATGCTGATGGCACATTAACTTATACCTTTGTGGAAAGTATGAAAGCAAAAATGCCTTATTATCTTATTCGCTTGCTTGGTGGTGTGTTATATCTTAGTGGAATGTGCATTATGCTTTGGAATGTGCTTAAAACGGCATCGAATGGTCAACCAGTCACAGCACCTGTTCCTGCTGTTGCACACAAATAAGGAAAACAATCATGTCACAACAAAATGATAATAAAGGGTTCAGTCATGAGAAGATTGAAACTAACAATTTTTTAATGATTGTTCTCATTTTATTGGTTATCTCTGTTGGTGGTTTGGTTGAGATTGTCCCACTATTTTTTCAAAAATCAACCACAACACCAATAGAAGGCTTAAAACCTTATACGGCAGTGCAATTAGCGGGGCGCGATATTTTTATTCGTGAAGGTTGTGTAGGCTGTCATTCACAAATGATACGTCCATTACGCTCAGAAGCGCTGCGTTATGGTCACTACTCAGTTGCTGGGGAATCTGTATACGATCACCCATTTTTATGGGGCAGTAAACGTACAGGGCCTGATTTAGCACGTGTCGGCGGACGGTATAGTGATGATTGGCATCGTATCCATTTGAATAATCCGCGTGATGTTGTCCCAGAATCTATCATGCCTGCGTATCCTTGGCTGGAAGAAGCAGAGATTGATGCAGAAGAAATTCCCGCACGTATGCGAGCGCTACGTGTTGTAGGTGTGCCATATACCGATGAGGAAATCGCTTCAGCGGCGGCTGATGCTGAAGGGGTGACTGAGATGGATGCCGTGATTACTTATCTGCAAGTATTAGGAACCTACCTTAAATAGAAAAGAGCATGGAAATGGATATTAATACATTACGAATTGCTGCAACTATCGTGAGCTTGCTTTTGTTTCTGGGCATCGTGGTATGGGCTTGGCGTAAGCGCAATACGGCTGACTTTAAAGAGGCTGCTAACCTTCCCTTTGAGGAAGATGAATAAGGCATAGTGGAAAGAAAAGGAAAATGAAATGAGTGATTTCACAAGTGATTTTTGGTCCATTTATATAACGGTTATCGTTATAGCAAGCATTCTTGCTTGTATTTTGCTTTTATGGTTTACGGCTAAGATGAAAAGGGGACATGTCGAGCCAGACGGCACTAATGGGCATGTGTATGATGGCATCAAAGAAATGAATAATCCATTGCCGCGTTGGTGGGTGTGGATGTTTGTTATCTCGATTATTATCGGTATTATCTATCTGATTGTTTATCCAGGTTTAGGTAGTTATCCGGGTACATTTGGTTGGACTTCTATCAATCAATTAGAGCAACAAGTGGAACTTGCTAATAAAGAATTGAAACCGTTATACGCTAAATTTGCTGCGATGAGTGTGGAAGATCTTTCAAAAGACAAGGAAGCGAATGCCATTGGAGAACGATTATTTATGAATAATTGTGCACAATGTCATGGCTCAGATG
The DNA here is from genome assembly GCA_036479055.1 of Methylophilaceae bacterium. GTDB lineage: Bacteria > Pseudomonadota > Gammaproteobacteria > Burkholderiales > Methylophilaceae. The sequence goes on from JAZGEZ010000067.1 coordinate 14,086, forward strand.
CGAACGGTAGTCGAAGTTTTCCTAATTTAACGGATCTTGATTGGTTATATGGCGGCTCACCGAAAGCGATTAAAACAACCATTACAAATGGACGCACAGGTATGATGCCGCCAATGGGCGCAGCCATTGGTACAGAGGAAGATGTTAAAAATTTGGCTCAATATGTTTTAAGCTTGTCTGGCGCAACTCACGATTCAGAACTAGCTAAATTAGGCCAAGAAAAATTTGTGATGTGCGCCGCTTGCCACGGTAAAGAAGGCAAGGGCAACCCAGCTATAGGCGCACCAAATCTAACAGATAATATTTGGCTGCATGGTGCAGGCGAAGCCTCTATTATCAAACAGATTAATAAAGGTAAAACAAACAGAATGCCACCTTGGGAAAATATGTTTTCTCCCGAACAAATTCATGTATTGGCGGCTTACGTGTGGGGGTTGTCTGATAGCAAGCAGTTAGATCAAGAATAAGCTGTTAGAATTAATGACTGATTTTAGTAAAAAGTGAAATAGCAATTACCTCAACGATAGACAGCTCAACAGAGAGTGAAGTGCCTCAAAGCGATGAAATTATTTCGCTTTATGAAGCGCAGGAGAAGGTATATTCACGTAGTATTTCAGGCCCTTTAACTAAATGGCGCTGGATAATGGTCTGGCTTACCCAGCTGTTTTTCTACGGCATGCCTTGGATTCAGTGGGGTGAACGTCAAGCACTCCTTTTCAACTTAGAATCCCAACAGTTTTTTATTTATGGTTTTGTGTTTTACCCTCAGGATCTCATTTACCTTACCTTATTACTGATTATCGCTGCGTTATCGCTGTTTTTATTTACAGCGGTGGCAGGCCGTTTATGGTGTGGTTATACCTGCCCGCAAACGGTATATACAGAAATATTCATGTGGGTAGAGACTAAAATTGAAGGTGATCGTGCTGCACGTATGAAGCTTGACAGCGCGCCCATGTCCGCCAAGAAGTTCAAGAAAAAATTTGGTAAGCAGTTTGTATGGGTTGCTATTGCTTTATGGACTGGGTTTACTTTTGTCGGGTACTTTACGCCGATTCGTGAGTTAGCAGTAGATGCTTGGAATTTTTCTGTCAGTGGATGGAACGTTTTCTGGATCTTGTTTTATGCGCTGGCAACTTACGGTAATGCAGGTTTCTTGCGCGAACAAGTTTGTAAGTATATGTGCCCCTATGCGCGTTTTCAAAGTGTCATGTTTGATGATGATACGATGACAGTGACTTATGATGAGGCGCGCGGCGAGCCACGCGGAAAACGCTCCCGTAAAACAGCTTTAGTAGAATCCAAATCACTAGGGTCATGTATTGATTGTACTTTCTGCGTGCAAGTTTGCCCCACTGGAATTGATATCCGGGAGGGCCTGCAAATCGAGTGTATCGGGTGTGGTGCTTGCGTAGATGCCTGCGATTCGGTAATGGATAAAATAGATTATCCGAGGGGCCTGATTAAGTACTCTACGGTAAACGCGATAGCAGGCGGTTGGTCAACAAAACAAATGCTTACACGCATCATGCGGCCAAGGGTGTTAATTTATACGGCTGTTTTATGGCTGCTTATTGCTGGGGTGGGAGCAAGTTTATATTACAGAGACGATTTTAGAGTGAATATTGCGCGCGATCGAGGCATGGGCAGGCTGGATGGCAGCATGATTAAGAATGTATATCGGCTGCAAATTATGAATGCAACCGAAGTGCCGCAGAATTATCAAATCGGTGCTACTGGACTGGAAGATATAGTGATAGAGATGAAATCTGGTCAAGTAAGCCGCAACCAATCAGTTTCAGTTAATCCTGCAGAGATGAAAAGTTTTGCAGTAGGTCTGAAGGTGCCAGATGGGGCAGTTGAACCAGGGTCACATAAAATATTTTTTGTCGTAAAAATGCTTAATAGTGATGATGAAGTGACAGAGAAGTCAACCTTTTTGGTACCAAGATAATAGGAAAACAACAACATGAACGCAGAATTTAACGACCAACCTTGGTGGAAACTTTGGCATATGTGGCTTATTGTCGCAGGGCCATTAGCCGTTGTGATTGCTTCATTTATCACGCTTTATCTTGCCATTGTTAACCCAGATGATGTGGTTGAGGGTTATTACCGTAGAGATGTAGTGGTTAATATAGAAAATAACGACGATACGCGTGATGGTCTTGCTCCTGCAGTCCGCGCCCGTAACCATGCCGCGACTGGGGTTGAAACGCCAAGTGACTAGAGAATTTAGTAAGAAATAATCAAAAAGTTAGTGACAGGCTTGCGAGTGTGCATCGTATAATTTTTTTAATGCTTCAGCATCAATAATACGAATATAGCGCTGTTTCACCTCAATAATGCCGTCTTGACTAAATTTTGAAAATGTACGACTAATGGTTTCGAGTTTAAGTCCAAGGTAGCTACCAATTTCTTCGCGTGTCATCCGTAACACTACTTCCGTTTGCGAAAATCCACGTGCATGTAAACGCTGGGCAAGATTTAGTAAAAATGCGGCGAGACGTTCTTCTGCACGCATATTGCCCAATAGCATCATGACACCATTTTCACGCACAATTTCGCGACTCATGACCTTATGCACATGACGTTGTAGTATGGGAAACTCACGTGAGTATTCTTCAATCTTAGCAAACGGCATCACACAGATATCGGCATCTTCTAGTGCAACAGCATTACAATTATGGTGATCGTTTACGATGCCATCTAGGCCGATAATCTCACCAGCCATCTGAAAGCCTGTTACTTGTTCTCGTCCATCTGTAGAGGTAATACTTGTTTTAAAGAACCCAGTGCGAATGGCATAGAGCGAAGTAAAATCATCACCAAGATTAAATAACACCTCACCCTGTTTAACTTTTATGCGCGAAGAAACGAGCGTATCAAGTCTATTGATTTCTTCTGAACTTAAGCCCGGAGGCATACATAGTTCGCGTAAGTTACAATTAGAACAGGCAACCTTAGGTGTTTGGAACGTCATGGTGTGGTAGGAAGCGGTAGCATGTCTTTAGCTTAACCTTTTTCCAGTGTTTTTGGTAGAGGCTCTGTTTACTTTTTGTGGAAAGCAATTAACACTTACGCTGATTGACGTACATCAAAGAATGTAAGTATGGAAGCTGTCAAAGTTACTAGTGTCAGTAATGGGGAAACATAATGGCCGCTAAATTCTTACCACACGACATAATATCTAACCGTTATATCACATCGGAGATCATTAAAAAATTTGATGTTTCTGGCCCGCGTTATACGTCGTACCCCACTGCAGACCGTTTTGTAGAAGCTTTTTCTAGTGAGCAATATATCGAAGCACTGAAAACCCGATATGTGGGTGGGGTGGCATTACCTTTGTCCATATATGTACACATTCCATTTTGTGAATCACTTTGTTTTTATTGTGCCTGTAACAAAGTGATTACTGAGCGCCATGAGCGTGGTGCAGAATACTTACAGTATTTACGTAAAGAAATAGCGCTTTATTCAGCACATATAAATACAGAGCAGGTGGTTAATAGCATACATTTAGGTGGCGGGACACCTACTTTCTTCACGGATGAAGAGCTTTCTGAGTTGATGCGTATGTTGCGAGAGCATTTTACTTTAGCTGAGGATGGTGAGTATTCGATTGAAATTGATCCTCGTACAGTGGATAGTAAACGGCTTGCGCATTTTGCAAGTTTGGGATTTAATCGCCTAAGTTTTGGTGTGCAAGATATTGAGCCGGCTGTACAAAAAGCAGTACATAGAATTCAGCCTGTCCAAAATATTTTTGATTTGGTAAATGATGCGCGTATGTTGGGTTTTGATTCGATTAATCTTGATTTAATTTACGGCTTACCTAAACAAACACCACATTCATTTGCTAAAACGGCAGCCACAGTTAATACATTATTAAAGCCCGACCGTATTGCACTATATGCTTATGCACATCTGCCAGAACGTTTTAAAGCACAACGGAATATTGAGTTAAAGGACTTACCTAAAGCACATGACAAAATCGCTATGCTAGAAAACGCGATGAACGCTTTTCAAGACGCTGGTTATGCGTATATAGGAATGGACCATTTTGCACTACCTCATGATGAATTAGCAAAGGCGAAACGATTAGGTACATTACACCGTAATTTTCAGGGGTATAGTACTCAGCCAAATTGTGATTTGATCGGTTTGGGTGTCTCCGCCATTGGCGGCATAGGGGCAACCTATAGTCAGAATGCCAAGACCTTAGATGAGTATTATGATGACCTTGATCAGGATAGATTTCCAGTAGTGCATGGTTTGGCGCTTTCACATGATGATCTTGTACGCCGTGAAGTCATTATGGCTTTAATGTGTCAAGGTCACTTACAGTTTGAATCGATAGAGCTATCATTTTTAATTGAGTTTAAAACATACTTTTCTACTGAGTTAGATGCGCTACAATGCTTGGTATCTGATGGGTTAGTAGAGGTAGAAAGCAATGCAATACAAGTTACAACACTTGGTTGGTTTTTTGTACGAGGCATTGCCATGTTATTTGATCGATATTTGCAAGCGGATAATAATCGTACGCGTTTTTCAAAAATCATTTAGATTAAAATCACTTCAGTTTCAATCGATTGTTTAATGCAAAGCTCACTTATTTTAACTGCGTTTGTCATGGGCCTAGCTGGGGGACCACATTGCGTAGCGATGTGCGGTGCTGCGTGTGGTGGCATTACAAAAAATAACGGCAAGGCTGCAGCGATACAATTTCAAGCAGGTCGTCTCATGGGTTATGCCATTTTAGGTGCTGTAGCCGCAGCATCGGTCGGTATGTTAGCGTGGTTAACTAATCAAACCAACATATTGCATCCCATATGGACTTTTTTTCATGTGTTGGTATTAGTTTGGGGGTTCGTGCTATTGATATACGCAAGACAGCCAATTTGGATAGATGGTTTTGGGCGTAAGATTTGGCAGTACTTAAAAAAAATTATTCAGGTGCGGGGTGGTGTCGTACTCACTGGAATGCTGTGGGCATTAATGCCATGCGGCTTGCTATATTCTGCTGTGTTGGTAGCTTCTTTAAGTGGCAGCCCAGCGCAGGGTGCCATTAGCATGGCTTGCTTTGCAGTAGGGAGTAGCTTTTCTTTATTATTAGCACCATGGTTATGGGTTAGATTGAAAAATAATGGTTTGTTACTTTCCGAACCACATAGCATGCGCATAGCCGGCTTAATTCTTGTGTTGGTTTCAGGATGGGCCATTTGGATGGATGTGATGCATCAAACCAAAATATTTTGTATCGTATAGCGGTAGTTGTGATAGCGAAAAAAACCTGCCAAAACTTCTGACAGGCGGAGGGATGGAACAAGAGGCGTTATTAAAGTTTCTTGCCAACACCGATTCCGAAAATCCATGGATTGATATCAAGCGAGTCGATTTTAGTCCATGCATTGCCCGCAAGTGGGTTCTTTAGCTTAACGTCAGTATCTAAGGTGACATATTTGATGTCAGCATTGATAAGCCAACCATCTTTTAAGTTGATGTCGAAACCTGCTTGTAAAGCATAGCCCCAGCTATCAGAGTCAATTTTAATTTTGCTACCAGTAAGTGCACCACTGCTTACTTTTAAATTGCGGTCTAGCATGAAGGTATAGTTAATGCCAGCACCGACGTAAGGGTCAAATGTTTGGTCTGGGTTAAAGTGCCACTGCACAGTTAGTGTTGGCGGCAGTAGGTTAACACTGCCTAACCCTTGGTTACCAACCGTTGCTAAGGCATCACCCTTAACACTGACATTGTGACGTGTACCCAGTGCTAAAATAAGTTCAGCAGCAATGTTTTTTGTAAAGTAATACGAAATATCCAGTTCAGGAATCACTTTATCACTTACTGTTAATTCGGCCCCGGGGCTCATAACAGGCGCCACATTTTTATTGACCGTTTTCCCTAGTTTACTATCTTCATCTGGGCTTACATTTATTGCACGTACACGCACGACCCAGTCACCAGCTTCTGCATGCGCTAGCGTGGGCGCGAATGCGGCAACTAAAGATAAAGCCAATAATGTTTTAAACATTTTATTCTCCATACAAATCATTCGTAGATATTCATGTAAACGAGAATAATAAGGCTTGAGCAGCTTATTTGCTTTGATGTAAATCAATAAGCATAAATTTTGTGCCAAAATTTATCGTTTGATGGTAGCGTTTTCGATTGAGTGTTGTTGCCTTTTTTATTATCCAAAGGCTTGTTCTGTTATAGAAAAGGGGTTGGTCGGTGTGTGGAGCTTTTTTGCCATCTTTATTTCTTTTTCGTAAAACTCTTTAAATATCTCTATGAGAACACGCTCATAATTTAACTCGTTAGATAGTGGTTTCCAGCTCATATTATCTAAACTATAGTCAGAAAAAAGTTTGTATTTATGGGTAAGGTCTATGTCACTTATTTTGTAATTTCTAGCGGTTACAGTGGCACCATAACGATTTGCCCAGATAAAGAAGGCCAAGTCCAAAGAACTAATGTTAGCTGTAATTTTTAAATTACCTTCATTAACGCCTAGGCGTATACAACTATCGATATAATTAATTAAGTCATTAATCCTGACATCTAAAATATCAGTTAAATCATCGTTAACCAGCAGCTTATTTGATTCGGAGTTAGCAATAAATAAACACTGATAATTGATCGGTTTAAGTTTATTAAACAGCACGTGAGTTGCATATAAGACTAACAATCGTTCCCTAGATAATGCATCGTAATGGATGGATTTTCTTACTAACTCTAACCAATAGTTAACACCTTTTATACCTAGATAAGTAATGAGTGTTTCTTTTGATGGAATCAGCTTATAAAAGGTACCTCTAGAAATGCTGCTTTGAGAAATAGCCTCTTGTAAAGTAAGACCGCCTATCCCTTTTTTAGCAATAATACCTTCGGCGATTAATGTAATTTCACGCAATCTTTCCTCTTCGACCTGCCTACTTCGAGATCGTTTTTCGCTCATACTGGCCCCTGAGCCATTAATTAAAATGGCAAAAATACACATGTATAAAAATATGGTAGTATATACATGTGTATAGTTAAGTTAACTGGTTATTAGTTTGTTATACATATAATTAAACAGTAAACATAAAAATAATGCACGTACTGTTAGCGTTTTGATTGAATGAAGTGACCGACTTAGTTAATTTGTTGCTTAAATCATAGTAACTTTCTACCTAACTTTAGTCTCGTAGAAAGAAACGCATAGTTAAATGTAGCCAATAATTAAAAACGACTATTCAAAAAAAGGGGGGTGTACTGAAAGAGAGGGACATGATGATTTGGGTGCGATTTATATTGATACTATGCGTGTTGTTACTACCCCAATATATTCCACAATAAGTGGAGACAACACGGTTTATTCAAGCATTGAAATAGTAATACATCTTCGTAGTGCTTATTTAGCTATACAGCTTCTTAATAAATGGCATATACAAGTCATCTGTTTCGGGCGTTGCGCCTCGAATTTTACAAATCTCAGCTGCAAAAGCATTGGCTTGGTTTAAGGTTTCTTCAATCGTCCAGTTATATAATGTACCTAAGATACTAATTGCGGAGAAAGCATCACCTGCACCAACGGTATCTACCAATGTTGATTCTAGATTTTGACCATACACCTTTGATTCTTCACCAGTGCTTGATAATGCCCATGCTCCATTTTCTCCACAGGTGACAAAGAGTGTTGTGAGATCAAACTTACTGATAAGAAATAAAGCATAATCTTCACTATTATTAGTCCTGCATTCAAATAATTGTGCAACTATTTGTAGCTCTTCTTCGCTGACTTTCACGATATTAGCATTCAACAAAGAGTATTCAATAATGGCTTTGTTATACCACGGCGCTCTTAAGTTTATATCTAAAAACCGTGGACATGAACTGTTTTTTAAAAGCCTGTTTAACGTTGAGTTTGAGACATCATTTCTTTGTGCTAGTGTGCCGAAATAGATAAGACTAGGGTTGATTGATGTTGTAACCTGTGTCGCTTCATAGGTCTCAATATAGTCATAAGCTTGGTTAGGGTGTATTTTGAAATGGTGTGCCGCATTTTCAATATGAACAGTCACTTGCCCAGTGGGGTGTACCGCGTCAAACTGAATACCTGATTGATCTATACCCCATCGTGATAATTCGGTTAAGAGCTGCTCTTTAAGCGCATCACTCCCTACTTTTGAAATTAAAACAGGGTGCTGCTGAAATGCTCGCAGGTGTCTGGTTGCATTATAGGGTGCACCACCAAGGGCTATTTGATCTGGAAAAATATCTGCGAGCACTTCTCCAAACAATGCGATGTGATACATCAATTAATGTGACATGAAAGCGATAAGTGGTGGCGTATTAGAATTCAACCATATTAAACTCGGCTTTTGTAACACCACATTCAGGACATATCCAGTCACCGGATACGTCTTCCCATTTTGTGCCAGGTGCAATACCATCTTGAGGCCAGCCTTTTTCTTCTTCGTAAATTAAACCGCATACGTTACATACCCATGTTTTCATGACGTCTCCATTTCAATTGAATCATCCATTTTATGACAAATATACTAAGCTTGTCGTTAGCTTTGTCGTATCTGACGTTAAGAAATGACAAATAAGTGTTAAAAAGCCCGCGTAAGCGGGCTAAATAGAGAGCAATGCAAATTAATAAAGCATATTAACATTCCTATATCATTATTTTAATTTGGCAAGCGCTATAGCAATGCCGGCACCATAAGCAGGATCCGCTTTTGCACAGTTTTCAATATGCTTTTGCTGTACGGCCTTGGATGCCCCCCCTACTGAACGTGCTGTGTTTTCAAACAATACCTGTTGTTGCTCAGGGGTCATTAAACGGAACAAGTTACCCGGTTGTGAAAAATTATCCTCATCTACCCGATGATCCCAGTGATCTGCCATGCCTTCAGCAGCCAATGGTGGCTCGCTGAAATCTGGTTGTTCTTGCCATTCACCTTTGGTATTAGGTTCGTATCCAATGGCACTACCCTGATTGTCGTCAACACGCATTGCACCATCACGGTGGTAGCTATGGAACGGACATTTTGGTGCATTAACAGAAATTTGATGGTGATTAACACCTAATCGGTAACGTTGTGCATCACCATAAGAGAACAAACGCCCTTGCAACATTTTATCTGGTGAAAAACTAATCCCAGGTACGACTGCTGCCGGATTAAATGCAGATTGTTCTACCTCGGCAAAATAGTTCTCTGGGTTACGGTTAAGTTCAAATTCACCTACTTCAATTAAAGGATAGTCGCCGTGCGGCCATACTTTCGTTAAGTCAAATGGGTTAATGTGGTACGAACCTGCATCTTTTTCAGGCATAATTTGTACGAGCATTTTCCATTTTGGATAATCAGCATTTTCAATGCTGTTATATAAATCACATTGATGACTTTCACGATCTTGCCCAACAAGATCTTGAGCTTCTGCATCAGTTAAATTTTTGATCCCTTGCTGTGAGCGGAAATGGAATTTTACCCAGTGACGTTCATTTTTTGCATTAATGAAACTAAACGTGTGGCTACCAAAACCATGCATATGGCGATAAGTGGCTGGCAAGCCGCGATCACTCATAACAATGGTTACTTGGTGTAAAGCTTCAGGTAAGGATGTCCAAAAATCCCAGTTATTCTCAGCACTGCGCATATTGGTTTTTGGGTCGCGTTTTACCGCATGATTTAAATCAGGAAACTTAAGTGGATCACGCAAAAAAAACACAGGGGTGTTGTTCCCTACCATGTCCCAATTGCCTTCGTCAGTATAAAACTTCAAAGAAAAACCTCGAATGTCACGTTCAGCATCAGCTGCACCACGTTCACCAGCAACAGTAGAAAAGCGTGCAAATAGCGGTGTTTTTTTGCCTATTTCTGAAAATATTTTAGCGCGTGTGAAAGGGGTAATATCATTCGTTACTGTAAAAGTGCCATACGCACCAGAGCCTTTAGCATGCATACGTCGTTCTGGAATTACTTCTCTATCAAAGTGTGCAAGTTTCTCTAATAACCATACATCTTGCAATAATGCAGGACCACGTGGTCCTGCAGTCATGGTATTTTGGTTGTCAGGTACTGGCGCGCCTGCGGCGGTGGTTAATTTCTTTTTTATACTCATTTCAATCTCCTAAAAAATAGGTAATTAAGTTAATGACACATAGCATAATTAGCTAGCAATTCAACAAATGTCTGATAGGCTATTTTTGAAGCAACTTTTAACATGCTAATCTCCTAAACACGCATCATTTTTGATGCATGATGTCTATAATAGTGAGGACATATTGATTTGTATAATTGTATATTCTGATATTATTGATTAATAAAATTAATCAATATATGATAAGCGTGACTAATAGATGGAGTAAGCCATGACTTTAAACGAGCTTAAATTTGTGATGGCCGTTGCGCAAGAACGTAACTTTAGACGTGCAGCAGAAAAGTGTTTTGTGACTCAGCCAGCGTTAAGTTTAGGCATTAAAAAACTTGAAGAAGAGTTAAACATTATTATTTTTGAGCGTAGCCGTAGTGAAGTGACACCAACAGAAATAGGCGAGCAGATTATTGAGCAGGCGAATATCGTATTAGAGGAATCAGTTCGTTTAAAAGAAATGGCTAAGCTTGGTACTAGCCCTTTACAAGGCCTGTTTAAATTAGGAATGATTCATTCAGTAGGCCCATACTTGCTACCAGAGATTATTCCAATTCTCAGAATTAGCGTGCCAAACATGCCATTAGAAGTTGAAGAAAATTTAACAGCAAATTTAGAGGTACAACTTAAAAATGGTGTGATAGATGCAGCAGTGGTGGCATTGCCCTTTGATATACCAGGGATAGAGGTACAAAGTTTATATGATGAGGCTTTTTCAGTAGTGGTGCCTGCTAACCATCATTGGGCAAATAGAAAACAAATTAAGCCAGCAGAGCTTTCTGAGGAAAAGGTGTTGCTATTAAATAGTGGGCACTGTTTTAGTCATCAAGTGACGCAGGCTTGCCCTGAATTGTCACGCAAAGGAGAAGTGCTACAAGGGAACTCATTAGAAACCATTCGTAATATGGTGGCGTCGAATTTGGGGATTACCGTATTACCTGCATCTGCAACGGTTTCGCGTTATCAGAACCCTTTATTAAAGGTAATCCCATTTGCAAAGCCAGCACCGACTAGAAGAATAGCAATTGCTTGGCGTAAAAGTTATGTGCGTACGGAAGCGATTGAGAAGTTAGCAGAAGCGATTGTGCAAGTGAATAGTAAAATGCGTTAAAGAGGCAAAACAAAAAAGGCGCATATAGCGCCTTTTTAAATACATAGGAACAAAGATTACTTGTTCATTACGTACATTGTTACTTCAAAACCGAAACGCATTTCAGTAGCAGCTGGTGTTGTCCACATAGTAGTTCTC
>JAZGEZ010000068.1:0-7617 GCA_036479055.1 Methylophilaceae bacterium
AAAGTGCGCCGTTCTGTTTTGGTCGATTCTAAAGCAGATATCCTGATTTATGGCAATGCAGAGCGGGCATTAGTGGAGCTTTCACATCGTATTGCCAAAGGTGAACCTGTCAATGAGATTCAGGATATACGCGGCACGGCATTTATGCGTAAGAGCATTCCAGAAGGATGGGATGAAATAGAAAGCACTAAACTTGACCGTCCAGGCACAGTCGACAAGCCAATTGACCCATACGAAATGAAAATGGGTAAAGCCGATGCCAGTTGTGCAACAGAAGGCAAAGCAGCAAAGCCTGATTTGCCGGAAGGGACAAAAGCCATTCAAATCGTTACTAGACCGAGAAAACCGAAAGCAGACAGAGGTAAACAAGTCGTGCGCTTGCCCGATTATGAAGCAGTCTCTCAAGACCCAGTGTTATATGCACATGCCTCACGCGTATTGCATTTAGAGGCTAACCCTGGCAATGCGAGAGCTCTCGTACAAAAACATGGGGATAGGGAAGTTTGGCTTAATCCGCCGCCTATTCCGCTTACAACTAAAGAAATGGATTATGTGTACGATTTATCCTACGCACGTAAACCACATCCTGTTTATAAAGACGCCAAAATCCCAGCATGGGAGATGATTCGGTTTAGTGTCAACATTATGCGTGGTTGCTTTGGGGGTTGCACTTTTTGCTCAATTACTGAGCATGAAGGTCGCATTATTCAAAGCCGCAGTGAAAAAAGTATCCTTAAAGAGGTAGAAGAAATTCGCGATAAAGTCGATGGTTTTACTGGCATTATTTCTGACCTAGGCGGTCCTACTGCCAATATGTATCGTATTGCTTGTAAATCAGAAAAAATAGAAAAATCCTGTCGCAAACTTTCGTGTGTTTACCCAGGCGTTTGTGAGAATCTAAATACCGACCACAGTGCTTTGATTCAACTGTATCGCAAAGCACGTAATATTAAAGGTGTTAAGAAGGTGTTAATAGGCTCCGGCTTGCGTTATGACTTGGCTGTCAAGTCGCCAGAATATGTCAAAGAGCTGGTGCAGCATCACGTCGGCGGTTATTTGAAAATAGCACCAGAACACTCAGAAGACAATGTGCTGGATAAAATGATGAAACCAGGCATGGGTGCTTACGATGAATTTAAAGCCATGTTTGAGAAATATAGTGCAGAGGTTGGTAAGAAGCAGTACCTAATCCCCTACTTTATTGCCGCACACCCGGGTACGACTAATGAAGATATGCTGAATTTAGCGTTATGGCTTAAAAAATATCGTTTTAGGTTGGACCAAGTGCAAAACTTCACGCCAACGCCAATGGCAATGGCGACAGCGATGTATCACAGTGGTAAAAATCCATTACGTAAAGTGACTGACGATTCAGAAGATGTGCCAGTACCGAAAGCAGGTGGCGTACGCAAATTACACAAAGCCTTTATCCGTTACCATGACCCACAAAATTGGCCGATGTTGCGTGAGGCATTAAAGAAAATGGACCGTGCAGACTTGATTGGACCAGGTAAAAAGCATTTAGTGCCAGCTTTCCAGCCAACAGTGATTGGTGCTATTAAGCAATCAGATGGTAGCGTGTTTAAACCTAAAGCCAAGCCCACAATGCACGCCAAATCTAAATCGCGTCGTAGGCAGGGTGGCTTACCAAGTTCGTTTAATGATATGAAAAATGCCGCAAGACCTGCAAGAAAGAAATAAGCGAAGGACCTTTCGCTTTATCTCTTAAGGCGTCAATTTTACGTTAGCTATTTCAGGTGTTTACATTGCCTATTTCCGCATTTCCCCTTATTCTTAATTATATTTAAGAATAAACTGGTTTATTACATATTTTGGCTGACAAACCTGACATATATGACACTTTAAGAAGTAAAGAATTGCCTATCAATTCCTTAGTAAAGATATTTACTAATAACGACGTTACCCATATTTATTACAAATTATTGTCACCGAACGATAACAGTAAAAATCAGCCTTATTTAGCGGGGCATATTACAGATATTGGCTTTTTACCAAGCGGTGAAATAACTGAATCTAAAACAACCTCAGGTAAAAACAGCAATCTTAAAAGACAAGTAAAGTACTCAATTGCTCTGGACTTCTCTTGGCTCTCTTCAGAAGGCCAACTTTATTCTGCACCTGATGCTAAATTTATATATTACCCACAGTATCCTGAAGTTAGGCTATCAGGTTTTCTAACAAAAAGTGGTTTTGATATGGGTGGGTGGATGGATCCAACCAAAAAAGGTAGAGCAGAAGGGCGGGTTCTTTTTTTTGGCGTAACACGGTCTAAGAAAATACTTGCTTATTTAGCTGTGCCTAATTCAAGAATTGCGACAGAGGTTGCCGACACTCCTTCTACTGATGTAACTAGTGTGCTAAAGAAGCTAAGACTTAGGGGCGTTAAGAGTGACCTCTCTTCAAGGGATGTCCTGCTACAGGAGCTAAGAAGAATACATCTAAAAGGATGGATTGAAAGTAAAAAACTGAACAAAGCTGGAGTTGCTTTAGCCTATACGGCGCAGAATGGAGGAGGGTACACGCTGGAGGCTGAGTTGGGGGTTATTCCAAATGGTTTTGCAGACCCTGATTTTATGGGTTGGGAGATAAAGCAATTTGGTGTTAAACGGTGTGATCTTATTGGTAGCAAACCCTTAACGCTTATGACCCCTGAACCTGATGGCGGTTATTATACTGAGCGTGGTGTTGAAGCTTTTATAAAAAAATATGGATATGAGAGCGAAAGAGTTCCAGATAGGATGGATTTCACTGGGAGTCATTATGCAGGGACTGAATGTGCTAAAAGTGGATTAACGCTTGTTACTCAAGGTTATGACCATGAGAATCATGTGATTACGGATGCGGCTGGATGTATAGCATTATTGGATAGTGATGGTAACCCAGCCTCACTTTGGACATTTAACAAAATAATGGAACACTGGAAAAAGAAGCATGCAAAGGCGGCTTATATTCCCGCTTTATCAAGAAAAGAAGAGAGTGGGACTAAATCCTACAATTTTTGCCAGAATATTAGGTTGTTTGAAGGAACTTCTTTCCTCCGGCTGCTACATGCTTTGACAGAAGCGCATGTTTATTACGACCCCGGTATTAAGCTTGAAAATTGCAGTACAACCCCTAGAAGTAAGAGGCGTAGCCAGTTTAGAGTCAAATCTAAGCAGTTAATAGGTTTGTACGAAAAACAATCAGATATTGATATTCTTGCATAACAGCCTAAATACTTATTGCATCTGGGACAAAAAAGGGAAATAATTACCTTAATCGTTCCCCTTAAGAAATAAAGGCTAATTTAGCATGGATACAATGGTCACAACTCGTGAATTACTTACCCGCTCACTTGAGCGATATACATATTCCGATATTGCCAAAAAACTAGATGTTACAACTAAAACTGTAAGAAACTGGGAGGTCAGGGAGGATGGCCCCCCTAAATACCAAACACATCAGCTACAGACGCTTTTGTTTGGGAATGAAGACAATGTACCTAATGCAACAGATTTTACATTTATAGACCTCTTTGCTGGTATTGGTGGCATTCGTATGGGCTTTGAGGCGAGTGGTGGGCATTGTGTATTTACCAGCGAGTGGGATAAGTATGCAGTAAAGACTTACTGTGAAAACTTCGCGACTGATCATCCCGTTGAAGGTGATATTACAAAAATAGTTGTTGAGAACATACCAGACCATGATGTTCTACTTGCTGGCTTCCCATGCCAGCCATTTTCTATTGCTGGCGTATCAAAAAAGAACTCAATGGGTCGTGCGCATGGTTTTGAAGATAAAACTCAGGGAACGCTATTTTTTGACGTTGCCAGAATTATCAAAGAAAAGCAGCCTAAAGCATTTTTACTTGAAAACGTAAAAAACCTAATGAGCCATGATAAGGGGCGAACCTTTCAAGTGATTAAGGAAACGCTTGAAAATGAGCTCGAATATAAAATATTTGTAAAGGTCATCGATGGTAAAGGTTTTGTGCCGCAGCATCGCGAGCGTATTTATATTGTAGGTTTTCGTGATGAGACAGATTTTACTTGGGATGCTTTCCGTGCCAAAGATAAAGCAGCAAAAACAATGGGTGATATTTTACATGGTCAAAATGGGCTTGAAGAAGCTGAGAAGGAATACACCTTGGGGACAAAGGCAAAGGTTAACAAGAAGTATATTCTCAGCGATAAATTATGGTCATTTTTATATGGTTATGCAGCAAAACATAAAGCTAAAGGAAATGGTTTTGGTTATGGCATGGTGACAGAGAAAAGTACTTCTCGTACGTTATCCGCTCGCTATTACAAAGATGGCTCAGAGATTCTTGTTAGTCGAGGCAAGGAGAACCCCCGCAGAATGACTCCACGAGAATGTGCAAGAATTATGGGGTATCCAGATGATTTTAAAATCCCTGTTTCTGATACACAGGCATATAAGCAGTTTGGAAATTCAGTGGTAATGCCAGTGATAAAAGAAATAGCGTATATCATGAAGCCGCATATAATGACTTTAATAGGTGAGGAAGAGACAAAAGTGCATCAATCTAGTCTTCATCTATCTGCGAGTAGTTATTAAATTACAGTAAAGAGGGCCTTTGGACTTGTTTATTGCCACTCCTTACCTTTTTAATGTTATTCCGGAGCAAGTTCGTTTCATGATATGAAAAATGCTGCAAGACCTGCGCGTAATAAAAAACGCATTATTAACTAACGACCAGCCATTTAGCGAAGGGCAATATGCTTCACAATATTAAACGCACGTTTGTTTCTGCTCTGGCTATTTTCTTATTAGGGACTTCTATACTCTCGCACGCGACAGAGCAGGGGTTGTTCTGGAAGATGCAATCACCCAATGGCCATGTCAGTTATCTCTTTGGCACGATGCATACCGATGATAATCGTGTGACGAATTTTTCTTCTAGTATTACAGCGGCATTAAAAAGTGTGGATTTATTTGTGATGGAAACACAGCCGAATAGCGACCCTGCTAATTTTTCGATGCAGGGTGCTTCGCTGAAAACAATGCTAACCGAAGCAGAGCTAGATCAAGTTAAAACACTGGCAGATTTTCATGTCATGCATTTAGAGAATGCTTTAAGAATGAAGCCATGGTTATTAGCTATTGTGTTTAGTCAATCTAAGCCACAGACACCTTTTGCGCAAGATAATTTATTAATGCGTGGAGCGGAGGACTTTGGTAAGCCTGTTAAAGGGCTGGAAACCAGCGAAGAGCATTTTGGTGTGATTGATGGCTTTAGTTTGGATGAGCAGCTAGAAATGTTGCGCGCTGCTTTAAAAATGACGGAAGCACAGAAAGAACAAGATTTTGAAAATCTGCTTGCCGTTTACTTAGGTGAAGATAGCGATAAAACTCTAGATTTAGATGCAGAGATTACTAGCACCGCATTATCTAAACCTTTATGGAAAAAATTACGGGTGAAGTTATTAGAGGAACGTAATGTGTTGATGACACAGAGAGCGTTAGCGCAAGCAAGTAACCAGTCTGTCTTTGTAGCGGTTGGCGCGGCTCACTTAGCGGGTGAGTCAGGGTTTATTAATCAGTTTAGGCAAGCTGGCTATAAGCTTAGCCGCATTAAAAAATAGCGTAGCTATCTATTCTTTCTTTTTTTAATGACGTGCTGACCAGCCTCATAGTTAGGAATATCAGGATTTTGGTTAACATGAATCAAACTATCCGTATCAAAGCCCAATTCATTGGCTTTACTCATTAAATGTTGCTTAATAGGGTAGGTGAGTTCTGGTGTGCGAGCCAGTATCCATAAATACTTTTTGTTTGGCCCGCAAACCATGGCGTAGTTATAGTAAATTTTATCGAGTTCTATGATGTTGTAACGGCCATAGGACGACCCATTAAAGGCAACTGATAGCTTACCTAGATAGGTGTTGTTAGCTTGTTTTGGTGCTAAGAAACGGGCTTCTCCTACAGCAACATCCCATTTCTGATGCTTTCGATTAAAGCCTTTGCTGGTGATTTTAATGCCACCATCTTTTTCTAGCTCGTAGTGTGTGGTTACGTTATCTAAACCACGCTCGAAAGGATGATCTAATCGTGCAATTTCATACCAAGTGCCAAGGTATTGGTCGGCATCTACGCCATCAATAATGGTTATATTTTCAAGTGCATCAGCACAGCTGGAGAGTAGTAATAAAGCGAATAATAATATTTTCTTCATCTCTATTTCTCTTGGTTAACTTTGTTTGGCTAAAAACTTATCGAGTTGTGCAGCAAATGCTTTTCTATCCGCTGCACTGAAAGTGTTTGGCCCAGCAGTCTCCACGCCACTCGCGCGTAATTCTTCCATAAAGTTACGCATGGTTAAGCGTTCTTGTATGTTTTCTTTGGAATAAAACTCGCCTCTCGGATTGAGTGCATGCCCATTTTTATCAATCACTTCAGAAGCCAATGGAATATCTGCCGTAATCACTAAGTCGCCAGTTTCTAATTCTTGTACGATCCTATTATCGGCGACATCAAAGCCAGCCTCTACTTGAATTGCATGCAGATAAGGGGAGGGCGGCGTACGTAGCAGTTTGTTTGCGACTAAGGTTGTTGTGACTTGAGCACGCTCTGCTGCGCGGTATAAAATTTCTTTTATCACCACAGGGCAAGCATCCGCATCTACCCATATTTTCAATGGTTACCTTCCGCGATTACCACGGTGGCGATTATTCCCTTTGGGATTGAATAATGGTGCTTGTGGCATGGCTTGGTGTCTTGCCGCTTCAGACATGTGCTCATTTTTATTTGGGTTGTCTTTTTGCTTTTGATTGCCGTTGCCATTACCGTTGTTATTGCCGTTGGCACTGTTCGGGTGTGCCGCTTTGTTATTAGGGTTGTTTCTAGATTGGTTGTAACTGTTACCTTGGTTATTGCTATTACCCTGTCCTTGACCTTGTTTCTTCCCATTGTGAGACCGCTTGCCTTGTTTTTTCTTTTGGTTTTGACCGCCGTTGGGTTGCTGGCCACGGTATAGCCTAGGTGGCTCAGGCTCTATCTGAGCTGGAGCCTCAAAACCCTCCACTTTAACCTTAGGGATTTCTCGTTTAATCAGTTTTTCAATGTCTTTTAAATATTTAACTTCTTCTCGATCGACCAGCGATATCGCTGCACCTGTAGAGCCTGCACGGCCAGTACGGCCAATACGGTGCACATAGTCTTCAGGTACATTTGGCAACTCAAAGTTAACTACTTGTGGTAGTTGGTCGATGTCTAAACCACGTGCGGCAATATCGGTAGCGACTAATACACGGGTTTCGCCAGCTTTAAATTCTGCCAGCGCTCTGGTACGAGCTCCTTGGCTTTTGTTACCATGAATTGCTAGTGCAGAAATATCACTTTTGACCAACTTGTCAGCTAATCTATTCGCGCCATGCTTGGTGCGGGTGAAAATGAGCACTTGTTGCCAATCATTTTCTTTAATCAGATGTACGACCAAGTCACGTTTATGCCCTTGTGGCACCATGTGCACAGTTTGTTCTACCATCTCGGATGCCGTATTGCGTCTTGCTACTTCAACAAAGCCAGGATTGTTTAATAAACCATCCGCTAGTTTTTTGATTTCATCCGCAAACGTTGCTGAGAACAATAAGTTTT
>JAZGEZ010000069.1:0-40543 GCA_036479055.1 Methylophilaceae bacterium
TTTCGTCGTTTGCGACTATACTTGTTTCCAGATGGTTTAACGAGGAAATCTGAAACCCTCGGTATGCCCTGCACTGCTTTGTTACCCACGTCGAAACCTGGTCAGCCCCATGTGTGTTGCAGTTTAGCTAAGACCTAGATGACCTTAGCTAAGTTCACATTATACGCGTTTATCTTACCGTTCTATTTGTTCAATCCTACTTTTTATTGTGCTCGCGCATGATACGACCTTTTTCACGGTCCCAATCACGTTCTTTTTCTGTACTACGTTTATCGTGTTGCTTTTTACCTTTTGCTAGCCCTATTTGTACTTTGATACGGCCTTTGGTGAAGTGCATATCCAATGGGACTAAGGTGTAACCTGCGCGCTCTACTTTTCCAATGAGTTTTGCAATTTCTTCATTATGTAACAATAGCTTACGGGTTCTAGTAGCGTCGGGGCGCACATGTGTTGAGGCAGCCCCTAATGGGGTGATATGACAGCCTAGCAGGTATATTTCACCACGCTGAATAATCACGTAGGCTTCTTTAATATTAATGCGATTATCACGTATGGCTTTGACTTCCCAGCCTTCTAGCACAATACCTGCTTCGTATTTATCTTCGATAAAGTAGTCAAAAAATGCTTTTTTATTTTGGGCAATGCTCATGAATTAACACTAATAGCTTAAAATTAACATTTTACGCTAGTTTGAATTGTTGAATGAATAAGGTTGAAAAAACAGTTTTAGTCATGCACTCCGCTGAAGAGATGTTTACTTTGGTCGACTCGGTAGAGGATTATCCAAATTTTTTACCTTGGTGTAGCAAGGTGGATATTGTAGAGCGCACGGATACCATCACCAGCGCAACCTTGCACATTAGCTACCGCGGCATTAAACAGAATTTTACGACAACAAACAGCAAGGTGTTTCCGCGCAGCATGGATATTCAATTGACTGATGGGCCGTTCAAACATTTAGAAGGTGATTGGCATTTTGTTGAATTAAGGCCAGATGCCTGTAAAATTGAGTTTCGCCTAGAATATGCGTTTGCTAACAACTTGCTAGAAAAGTTAATCTCGCCTGTGTTTAATTATATTGCAACCACTTTTGTGGATCGTTTTGTTGCGCAAGCAGATGAAATTTATGTAGCCAAAAAGGATTGAACTTGAGTATAGATGATCATATTACAGTAGAGGTCGCTTACGCATTACCACAGGAACAATTGATTATTCCTGTGCAGGTAGCCCCTGAAACAACCGCTGAAGCGGCCATCAGAGCTTCTGGCATTATGGCTAAATTCCCTGAAATTGATTTAGCCCAAAATCAGATTGGCATTTTTGGTAAATTAACCAAGCTGGATACGGTGTTACGCCATTTAGACCGCGTAGAAA
Source organism: Methylophilaceae bacterium (assembly GCA_036479055.1). Lineage (GTDB taxonomy): Bacteria > Pseudomonadota > Gammaproteobacteria > Burkholderiales > Methylophilaceae. Next base: position 1,375 of record JAZGEZ010000069.1, read on the forward strand.
TCTACCGCGCATTAATTGCAGACCCCAAAGAAATAAGAAAACAACGCGCGGCGGATGGAAAAGCCATGAAAAAAGGCGGTGGAGATACACCGCCTGCCTAAATTAAGAACTAGTGCTGTTTAACGACAGTACTGGTTAATCTCTGCTTGTGCATTTGCTTTCGCTTCTTTTAAGCCAGCATCGTCATAGTACTCTCGGTCACCTGCTTCATTATTTTTATAGATACGGCCACCTTGCGCGAAGGTCTGGTAGTTAGCTTTTGCTGCTTTGCAGTTTTCAACATTTAATTTTGCTAATCTACTTTCTTCCAACTTATTGTTTTTCTTAGCTTCTGCGTTACGCGCTTTTAGCTGATCAGCCTTGGCATTAGCATCCGTTTGCTCCTCTATCCCGACTGAATCTTTAGTTGGCGCAGCCTGTTTTGTTGACTCGCTATTTGGGGCGACTTTAGAGGGCGCGACTGGCTCAACAGTATGGCCTCTTAACGTATTTGCTTTAACATTTGATGGCGGTGCCGTATCTGAATAGCGCGTCACCCCATTTTTATCTTTCCACTTGTAAATTTCCGCATTTGCAAACATCGGTATTGCTAACATAAACATACATGCTGCGCATAATATCTGTTGCACCTTCATCATCAATTCCTTATTCATTTATCGCTACGATACAATCACATGTCAAGATTACAGCAAGCGACTGCTTTTTGACAATATAAATGAACGTTGTAGCACCACTAAAGTTGACATTGTTGTAAAACAATCAACTCTATTCGCTATCATATGCTCGCCGCTCAGCAAACATTTCTGTATAATCTCGTTTTGGAAATAAAGGATTACTCATGCGTTTGTTGCAGCAAGCTCTCACCTTTGATGATGTTTTATTAGTTCCCGCGCATTCTAATGTTATGCCGCGTGATGTCGATTTAAGCACTCAGCTCACTCGCAAGATACAATTAAACATCCCACTTGTCTCTGCAGCAATGGATACAGTCACCGAAGCACCTTTTGCCATTGCACTGGCACAAGAAGGTGGCTTAGGTATCATTCATAAAAACATGACCGCAATTAAGCAAGCAGCCCATGTTTCCCGCGTCAAACGTTTTGAATCAGGTATTGTAAATGACCCTGTCACGATACAAAGCCATATGACTGTACGTGATGTGATTGAGCTAAAAGAGTTACATAAAATATCGGGACTGCCCGTTGTTGATAATAATAAAATTGTGGGAATTGTGACTAATCGTGATTTACGGTTTGAGACTAATCTTGATCAACCCATTAAAAACATCATGACACCCCGTGATCGTTTGGTCACGATACGCGAGGGTGCGCCACGTGAAGAAGCCGTACATTTATTACATCAACACCGTTTAGAGCGTGTGTTGGTTATTGATGATAAAGACACTTTAAAAGGCTTAATTACAGTTAAAGATATCCAGAAATCTAGCGATCATCCACTCGCTTCTAAAGACGATAAAGGTCGTTTGCGTGCAGGTGCTGCCGTTGGGGTAGGTGAAGGAACCGAGGAACGTGTCGCCGCGCTGGCCAATGCGGGCGTAGATGTGATTGTAGTCGATACGGCCCATGGACACTCTCAAGGTGTGCTAGACCGTGTGACTTGGGTGAAAAAGAACTTCCCCCATATCGAGGTGATTGGTGGCAATATTGCCACTGCAGATGCAGCTAAAGCATTAGTTGATGCTGGTGCTGATGGCATAAAAGTGGGTATTGGGCCTGGCTCTATTTGTACAACACGGATTGTCGCGGGCGTAGGTGTGCCGCAAATCAGCGCTATTTCAAATGTTGAAAAAGCGCTAAAAGGCTCTGGTGTCCCTTTTATCGCAGATGGCGGCATTCGTTTCTCTGGTGATATTTCAAAAGCCATTGCCGCTGGTGCTTACAGCGTCATGCTAGGCGGTATGTTTGCTGGTACAGAAGAGGCGCCAGGAGAGGTTGAACTTTACCAAGGTCGTTCATATAAATCGTATCGTGGTATGGGTTCTATTGGCGCGATGAAACAAGGTTCTAGTGATCGCTACTTCCAAGAAAACAATGGCAATGCAGACAAGCTTGTACCTGAAGGGATTGAGGGTCGCGTACCCTACAAAGGCAGCGTCCTAGCCGTGATCCATCAGTTAATGGGCGGCCTGCGAGCTTCTATGGGCTATGTAGGCGCAAAGAATATCACTGAAATGCGTGAGAAAGCGGCTTTTGTACAAGTGACTAGTGCAGGCATGAGAGAATCGCATGTACATGATGTGCAAATCACAAAAGAAGCCCCTAATTACCGTACTAACTAATTCCAACACACTTGGGCAAGCCGCTTAGCACTAGCTAAGTTGTTTGCCCAAACTTTATAATGACACCACACATGACGCACTCAAAAATCCTTATTCTTGATTTTGGTTCACAAGTCACACAACTCATCGCACGTCGCGTGCGTGAAGCGCATGTTTACTGTGAGATTCATCCTTGTGATGTTTCAGAAGACTTTGTTCGAAACTTTGGCGCTGACGGTATTATTCTTTCAGGCAGCCATGCCAGTGCCTATGAAGAAGGTACAGATAAGGCACCACAAGCCACTTTTGAACTAGGCATACCCGTATTGGGCATTTGCTATGGCATGCAAACCATGGCACAACAATTAGGCGGCAAAGTTGAAGCAGGTACCACACGTGAGTTTGGTTACGCGCAAATTCGGGCACGTGGTCACTCCAGCTTATTCCAAGACATTCAAGATGCAACCAATGCCGAAGGTCATGGCCTGATTGATGTATGGATGAGCCATGGTGATAAAGTAGCTAAGCTCCCTGCAGGCTTTAAGGTCATTGCCAGCAATGACAGTACTCCTATTGCTGCAATGGCAGATGAAGATAGAAAATTTTATGCCGTGCAGTTTCATCCAGAAGTAACGCATACGAAACAAGGTCAAGCCATGCTCGAGCGTTTTGTACTCACAATTTGTGACGCAAAACCTGACTGGGTAATGGGCGACTATATTGCCGAGGCTGTTGAAAAGATTAAAAACCAAGTAGGTAATGAAGAGGTTATTTTAGGCTTATCAGGTGGCGTAGACTCTAGCGTCGCTGCTGCCCTCATTCATCGGGCAATTGGCGACCAACTCACCTGCGTGTTTGTTGATCATGGCTTACTTCGTTTAAATGAAGGTGACATCGTGATGGACATGTTTGCTGGCCAATTGCACGCCAAAGTCATTCGCGTTAATGCTACAGAACAATTCATGAGCAAACTTGAAGGGGTAACAGACCCTGAAGCCAAGCGTAAAGTGATAGGCGGTGAGTTTGTAGAAGTTTTTCAAGCTGAAGCCAAAAAGTGCGCGAACGCTAAATGGCTAGCACAAGGAACAATATATCCAGATGTCATTGAATCTGGTGGCGCAAAATCTAAAAAAGCGGTCACCATCAAAAGCCATCACAATGTTGGTGGCTTACCAGAAACTCTGGGCTTAAAACTGCTAGAGCCTTTACGTGATTTGTTCAAAGATGAAGTACGTGAGCTTGGCGTAGCGTTGGGGCTGCCACGTGACATGGTTTATCGCCATCCTTTTCCAGGCCCGGGTTTAGGTGTGCGTATTTTAGGTGAAGTAAAAAGTGACTACGCCTTATTACTACAAAAAGCGGATGCAATTTTTATTGAAGAATTGCATAATACGACCGATAAAAAAACAGGCAAAACTTGGTACGACCTCACTAGCCAAGCCTTTACCGTGTTTTTGCCCGTAAAGTCAGTAGGCGTAATGGGTGATGGACGCACATATGATTATGTAGTCGCTTTACGTGCTGTTGTGACCAATGATTTTATGACGGCTAACTGGGCTGAGCTACCTTATAGTTTGTTAGGGATAGTATCAAATAGAATTATCAATGAAGTCAGGGGCATTAATCGAGTCGTTTACGACGTTTCTGGCAAGCCACCTGCCACGATTGAGTGGGAATAGCCAGCGTTGATAAATACCAATGAGTAGGGGCTTTGTTAAAGAGGATGATCTAGAACATGCTGGAACAGACCTGCCTGAACGGCCTGTTAGCCAACACGCTAACTATGTGACTCTTCAAGGACTAAAATTATTAGAAAATGAAGCCCGTAAACTTGATAAAGAAAGAGCTAGCTTGATCACTCTTAAAGAGGATGAGGCTGCCAAACAAACAATAGCAGTGATTGACCGTGATTTGCGTTATTTATCAGCAAGATTAGAGCATGCAATTCCAGTTAATACCGCTAATCAGGATAAAAACACTGTGCTATTTGGTGCTTTAGTAACGGTGGAAGATGAAGAAGGCGACAAATTGCAATTTAATATTGTAGGTGAAGATGAAGCGGATATTGCACAACAAAAGGTGAGCTATGTATCACCGATAGCAAAAGCGTTAATAGGAAAAAAAGTCGGTGATATAGCGGTATGGAAGCGCCCAGCAGGAAATAAGTCATTAGAAATTATTGAGATTAACTATTGAAAGTAAAATATGAATGTTACTGAAGCCATTGTAGAACGCCGTTCTATTAAAGCTTATGACCCAGACCACAAAATGTCGGACAAAGAGATTGCTAAGCTCCTTTCACTTGCTATGTTGTCCCCTACCGCATTTAATATTCAAAACTGGCGTTTTGTTGTGGTAACCGACTCAGCGTTGCGTAAAAAAATTCGCGCTGTCAGTTGGGACCAAGCGCAAGTAGAAGAGGCTTCATTACTGATTGTGCTGACTGCAGATCTTAAATCATGGGAAAAAGATCCTGCACGCTACTGGAAGAACGCACCAAAACCAGTACAGGATTACCTTGTGCCTGCGATTGGAAAGTACTATGAAGGCAATGACCAAGTCCAGCGTGACGAAGGCATGCGATCTTGTGGAATGGCTGCCATGACAATAATGCTAGCAGCCAAAGAAATGGGTTATGACACCTGCCCAATGGATGGGTTTGACTTTGATGCTGTTGCAGCACTGCTCAACCTACCTGATGACCATACGCCAGTCATGTTTGTGGCAGTAGGCAAAGCACTTGAGTCAGCGAAAGCACGTGCAGGACAACTGCATATGGATGATGTCGTCATCTACAATAAATTTTAATTACAACATTTAATATCAAGTCTCAATTTAAATAATTTAAGAAAAGTAAATACTAAAACTATGTTAGTCGCAAATAATATTACTATGCAGTTTGGCTCTAAGCCCTTGTTCGAAAATGTCTCTGTCAAGTTTGGCGATAATAATCGTTATGGCCTGATTGGCGCCAATGGTTGTGGCAAATCCACCTTTATGAAAATCCTAGCAGGCGTATTAGAGCCTACTAGCGGCAACGTCAGTTTAGACACTAACGAACGCATGGCTTTCCTACACCAGGATCAGTTTGCTTATGAAGATAAACGGGTTTTAGACGTGGTCATGATGGGACATGAAGAAATGTGGGCAGCCATGACAGAGCGCGATGCCATCTACGCGAACCTTGAGGCCACTGAAGACGATTACATGCGAGCAGCTGAACTGGAAGGTGTATTTGCAGAGTACGACGGCTATACGGCTGAAGCACGCGCTGGTGAACTGCTCATGGGTGTTGGTATTCCAATTGGGCAGCATACTGGCCCAATGAGCGAAGTGGCACCAGGTTGGAAGCTCCGTGTATTGCTGGTACAAGCCTTATTTTCAAACCCTGATGTGTTGCTACTCGATGAGCCGACCAATAACTTGGATATTAATACCATTCGCTGGCTAGAAGATGTCGTTAATACCCGTGATTGTACCATGGTCATCATTTCACATGACCGTCACTTTTTAAACCAAGTCTGTACGCATACTTGCGATATGGATTACGGGAAGATTACCTCTTACCCCGGCAACTACGACGATTACATGGAAGCTAGTATTGCAGCACGAAATCAACAAGCTAAAGATAACGCCAAAGCAAAGAAAGAGGTTGCTGATTTACAAGACTTTGTGCGTCGTTTCTCTGCTAATGCGTCTAAAGCGAAACAAGCAACCAGCCGTGCAAAACAGATTGATAAAATCAAGATAGAAGAATTTAAACCTTCTAGCCGCCAGTATCCATTTATTCGCTTTGAGTATGACGACAGAGAGAAGTTACACCGTAACGCGGTCGAGCTGAAGAAGCTTGGTCATGGCTTTGACGATGAAAAAGACTTGTTTAAAGGCTTTGAAGTCATCTTCGAAGCCGGCGAAAAAGTCGCGATTATTGGTGAAAATGGTGTTGGTAAAACCACCCTCTTACGTTGCTTAGCCAATGAGTTAACACCAAAACATGGCGAGGTTAAATGGGCAGAGAAAGCTAACGTCGGCTATTTTGCACAAGATCACGAGCACGCGTTCGAACAAGGTGAAGACCTTTTTGAGTGGATGACAAAACAGCGCCAAGCAGGTGACGACGACAATACAGTCCGTAGCATGTTAGGTCGTTTGTTATTTGGTACTGAGGCCACTAAGAAATCTGTCAACGTATTATCCGGTGGTGAAAAAGGCCGCATGATGTATGGTAAGTTGATGCTAGCTAAAAATAATGTCTTATTAATGGATGAACCAACCAATCACATGGATATGGAATCGATTGAGGCGTTAAATACAGCATTAGACAAATACAAAGGCACTTTATTCTTCGTCAGTCACGACCGTGAGTTTGTGAGTTCTATCGCAACACGTATTTTAGAAATTAAAGAAGATGGCATTGTAGATTTTACTGGCAATTATGAAGATTACTTGGCTAGCCTAGGTGTTGAATAGCAAGCCATGGCATTAAAAGCAACGGTTTATAAAATCAACCTACAAATAGCCGATATGGATCGGCATTATTACGCTGAGCATGCGTTAACCGTTTCGCAACACCCTTCAGAAACAGAGGAACGTATGATGGTCAGGCTTTTAGCATTTGCACTTAATGCAAACGAGCGTCTAACGTTTGAGCAAAGTATGGAAGATGATGCTGTTGCAGACCTATGGCAAAAAGATCTCACTGGTGCTATTGATGTCTGGATAGATGTTGGACTTCCTGATGAAAAGCTGATTCGTAAAGCTTGTAGCCGTGCAAAACAAGTCATTGTGTATGCTTATGGCGGCAGGGTCGCCGATAGGTGGTTTGAACAAAATAGCAAACACTTCCATCGTCAAAAAAACCTGACGGTTTTTAATGTTACTCAAGCAACATCTTCAGAAATAGCCAAGATGGCACAGCGCACCATGCAACTACAATGCAATATTCAAGACGAAGAAATATGGTTGATAGATGACAAACAGAATTTAGTGATAGACCTATCAAAATTACAGTAAATCTAGTTAGACTAATGTAAACATAAGTAGCACCAAGCATTCCATACAAAAAAAAGCGCCCTTTCAGGCGCTTTAAAACGTTGGAGAATAACATCTACGTCTACTACCACAACCACTGCTACTACTTTAAGTTCATTTAATACAAATTACCCTAATTGGCGTTTGGTTTGCTGAACAATTTCATCTGCTGTTGCACTATCATATGTAAATACTGACTTCTTTGCTTTCACACTAATACGTGTTGCATTTTCGCTAATTGGCTCAATTTCTACCTCTATTTTTCGCTTACTGGTTTTTGCGGTAATCACATAAATATCATCATTCTTTTTCTTACCCTTGGAAACCACCTTTATTTTCATTCGCCTTAGCGCAATGATGGTTGCTTTTTCTACCCGTTTAGCTGGCGCAGTAAAAGTACGGTAAGAGACGCCCGTTATCGTATGATTAATTGCAGCCGAACCACCCATACCTGCAACGGTAGTGGCCGCTGCCACACACCCTGAAAGAACACACACAGCAATACTTAGTATTGCAACCCTGAAAAATTTATACATTATTAACTTCTTTATGAGTTAACTAGAATATCTAGATTACCAAAAAGAAAACGGGCGTCAATGTTTTTTATTAATAAAGTATATTAAACGGTTTATATATTCTAAATAATTATAACAAAGTGTTTTATGCGCGTAATTAACTGTATTTTTTGTATAAATAATACAGTTAATGCAGAATAACAAAATATAACAATTGATGCGCATAGAAACATCGCAAATAAAAAGCCACCATTAAGGTGGCTTTGTTACTTCAGCATAATCACTGGTTAGCTTTTAGAAGCTCTTTTACGCTCGTGCTCCACTAAGAACCGCTTACGGATACGAATGGTTTTAGGGGTGATTTCCACCAGCTCATCATCGGCAATAAATTCAACAGCGCTTTCTAATGTCAGTGCAATCGGGGTAACCAAACGAACTGCTTCGTCAGTACCAGAAGTACGGATGTTAGTGAGTTGCTTACCTTTAATTGGGTTAACAACCAAATCGTTATCTCGACTATGAATGCCAATCACCATGCCTTGATAAAGCTTGTCGCCAGGAACTGAGAACATTTTTCCTCGGTCTTGTAGCTTCCATAGCGCATATGCGACTGCTTCGCCCTTTTCTGATGAAATTAACACACCATTACGGCGTCCAGGCATGTCTGCTTTTATGGGTGCATATTCGTCAAATATATGCGCCATCAAGCCAGTCCCCCGCGTTAGCGTCAAAAATTCGCCTTGAAAGCCTATCAAACCACGCGCAGGAATTTTATATTCCAAACGTGTACGGCCGTTACCATCAGATTCCATATTTTGCATTTCACCTTTACGACGGCCTAACTCTTCCATCACAACACCTTGATTCTCATCCTCCAAGTCCACCGTTAAGATTTCATATGGCTCGCACCTAACGCCGTCGATTTCACGGTAAACAACACGGGGCTTGCCCACTGCAATTTCAAAGCCTTCACGTCGCATATTCTCCAACAAAATAGTCAAATGCAATTCGCCACGACCTGATACCCGAAAAACATCAGCATCTTCCGTATCTTCAACGCGTAGTGCAACGTTCACCAACAACTCTTTCGTTAAACGGTCACGGATCTGACGTGAAGTAATAAACTTCCCTTCTGTACCCGCTAATGGAGAAGTGTTGACCATAAAGTCCATTGTTAACGTCGGCTCATCCACCCCTAGATGTGGCAAACCAACAGGGTTTTCACGGTCGCATATAGTGAAGCCAATGCCAATTTTTTCCAATCCAGAAACAATCACAATGTCGCCGGCTTCCGCTTCTGGCACTTCTACCCGCTCCAAACCTTCAAAACCAAGTACTTGGTTAATTTTACCCGTTCCTATTTGCTCATCACCATGCATCACTGCTACTGGCTGGCCTGTTTTAATACGTCCATTAAGCACACGGCCAATGCCTAAACGCCCCGTATAAGTAGAATAATCTAACGCTGAAACTTGCATTTGTAACGGTGCATCGGGATCGCCTTTTGGTGGCTCTACATGGCTAATAATTGTCTCAAACACAGCGCGCATATTGTCAGAGGGCTTAGCTAAATCTAACATTGCAAAACCATTGAGCGCAGAAGCGTAAACAACAGGAAAATCTAACTGTTCATCTGTTGCCCCTAAATTAGCAAACAGGTCAAATGTTTGATCAATCACCCAATCAGTCCGCGCACTTGGGCGATCAATTTTATTAATCACAACAATTGGTTTTAGACCAAGCGCAAGTGCCTTCTTTGTCACAAAACGCGTTTGGGGCATCGGGCCATCCACCGCATCAACCAATAGCACAACACCATCAACCATCCCTAATACACGCTCTACTTCACCACCAAAGTCAGCATGACCCGGTGTGTCCACTATATTAATACGTGTGCCCTCATAAGTTAGCGCCGTATTTTTAGCTAAAATAGTAATGCCACGCTCTTTTTCAAGGTCATTACTATCCATCGCACGTTCAACAACTGCTTGATGCGACGCGAATGTGCCTGCCTGTTGTAAAAGTTTATCAACCATGGTTGTTTTACCATGATCAACGTGAGCAATAATTGCGACATTTCTAAGATTACGAGACATTATAAGTGCTACCAACTGTTTTGAAGGGCGCGATTCTACCACAATATCGGCACTTTAATTATTTGACATTACAAAATAACTGGTTATACTGCGCGCAAGTTGAACTTTCGCTCTAGTATTTAGAGTGAAGTTTTAGACTCATCGCCCTGACCTATCGTAACTCGTGAAGTTTTGAAGTTACCCCTTATTTTTATCGGTTAGTGGCTATGCCAGCGCGCCGGTAAAAAGAAGTTCTTAAATATTGTTTTCTTCTGCGTTTATGTTACTCATTTAATGAATGGTGTTCCATTCATTAAATATACTATTCAATTAGTCTGTACCATGTCGTTATTGCTCGCGCCCTTTTATGCTTTATCTAGAAAGGGACTACATTGTCTTCTGCAACAACATTTGAATCATTAAATTTACACCCATCAATCCTTAAAGCGGTAGAGGAAGCGGGTTACACCACTCCAACACCAGTGCAAGCACAAGCGATTCCACCAGCGATGGAAGGCCGAGACATCTTAGCCTCAGCGCAAACCGGCACAGGTAAAACAGCTGGCTTTATATTGCCTGCACTGAATTTATTAGCCACACCACACACATCAAAAAGCCGTGGTCCACGTATTTTAGTATTAGTGCCAACACGTGAGCTAGCTGCACAAGTAAACGAAGCTGCACGCAAATACGGTAAGTTAATTCGGGCGCGGACTGTCAGCATTGTAGGTGGCATGCCATACCCATTACAAAACAAACTACTGTCACAGCCTTTAGACATTTTGGTTGCTACCCCTGGTCGTTTTATTGACCATATGGAACGCGGCCGTATTGATTTAAGCCGTTTACAAATGTTGGTGTTAGATGAGGCCGACCGTATGTTAGATATGGGTTTTATGCCTGATGTTGAGCGTATTTGTAAAGCATTACCAAAAGAACGTCAGACGTTGCTATTCTCGGCAACCTTGGATGGCAATATCGGCCGTATAGCACGCGATATTTTAAACGACCCTATTACCATTCAAGTAGCAGCACAAAAAGAAAAACATGAAAATATTGAACAACGTATCCATCACGTAGATGATATGAGCCACAAAAATAAATTGCTTGAGCACCTATTAATTGAGCCTGATGTTAACCAAGCAATTATCTTTACAAGTACAAAACGTCATGCCGACCTGCTGGCGGAAGATTTATATGCCGCAGGCCACAAAACAGCAGCATTACATGGTGACATGACACAGGGCGCACGTAACCGTACATTAACAAAATTACGCCATGGTGACGTGAAAGTGCTCGTAGCAACAGATGTTGCAGCACGCGGTATTGATATAAAAGGGATTAGCCATGTGATTAATTATGACTTACCTAAGTTTGCCGAAGATTATGTGCACCGTATTGGCCGTACAGGCCGTGCAGGCAGTAAAGGGATTGCGATTTCATTTGCATCGAGCATGGATCGGCATATCTTGCGTAAAATTGAGCAATATACTGGCCAAAAAACTGAAGCAACAGTCATTGAAGGCCTTGAGCCCAAACGTCCAATCAATATGAATGCGCCTGACAGTAAACGCAGAAAAGGCCGTAGCCGGAATGGTAACTCGTCAGGCTACAAACCAGGTAATGGTCGTGGATATCAATCGCGAAATGATGAACGTGGCAACCGTGGTGGCAGCAATGAAAAAAGTCGCAGTTTTGGAGATCGTGCCGCCAGTAATCGCAACGAAAATGGCAGGAATGATAGCCCTCGTAGCTTTGGTGATCGCGATGAGCGGAATAGCCGTAACGATCGCCCAGCACACAATGGTAGATCACAGAAACCACGCAACGTTGATAGTAAGCCTAATCGCAATCAAGACAGACAACCTGCTAGTGAAGTGAATGGCAATAGTGTGCACTACACGAAAGACACCGATATGCAGTTTGCCAAGGAGTTAGCCCGTGATCTTGGTCACTCACGTGGCAAGACGAATAGAGGTTCAGCTAAGATATCTAACGAAAAATTTGGCAAACCACGCGGTCAACACAGCAATAATCGCCCGCGCCCCAATGGTAGCCCTTCAGGCGATCGCGCTCCACGCCGTCCAAACACCGATGGTGTTAGACGCTCACGTAACTTTGCATAATTCAATAAAATGACAGAAAACACAAAAGAAGTAGCTGACTTTAACTCTCTAGGGCTTGCAGCCCCATTGCTGCAAGCGGTTGTAGACACTGGCTATACAACACCAACACCTATCCAAGCACAAGCAATTCCGATTGTTTTAACTGGTGTTGATTTAATGGCTGGCGCACAAACAGGTACTGGTAAAACAGCAGCATTTACCTTACCAATCCTCAATAGCTTATTACCCTTAGCAAGCACTAGCACTTCTCCTGCCAAACACCCAGTACGCGCATTAGTACTAGCCCCAACTAGAGAGCTTGCGATTCAAGTAGAAGAAAATGTTAAAACCTACGCTAAAAATACCGCCATACGTAGTTTGTGCGTATATGGCGGCGTTGATATAAGAAAACAGACGCCAGAACTGAAGACAGGCGTGGAGGTGTTAGTCGCAACACCAGGTCGGTTGCTTGACCATATTGAACAAAAGACTGTTCAACTCAATCAAGTGCGTTTTTTAGTGTTAGATGAAGCTGACAGAATGCTAGACATGGGATTTATGCCAGATTTAAAACGTATTTTGGCCTTGTTACCCAAACAGCGTCAAACACTCATGTTCTCAGCAACTTTTTCTAAAGAAATCAAAAAGTTATCTGATGAATTTTTGAAAAACCCAGTATTGATTGAAGTTGCTAGGAGTAATGCAACATCAGAAAATGTAGCACAAAAGGCTTATGCAGTTGATCAAAGAAGCAAGGAAACATTGCTGACGCAGCTATTAAAAGAAGAGGCTGACAAACAAGTGATTGTGTTCACTAAAACTAAGCTTACCGCCAACAGATTGAGCCGTGCCCTAGTCCGTGACAAAATCGCGGCGGATGCTATTCATGGCGATAAAACACAAAAAGAACGGATTGCCGCATTAGATGCATTTAAAGCCGGCACGGTTAAAGTGCTTGTTGCAACTGACGTTGCTGCACGTGGCTTGGACATCAGTGATTTGCCAATGGTGATTAACTATGAGATCCCATCGGCACCTGAAGATTATGTACACCGTATTGGCCGTACTGGTCGCGCAGGTGCAAGTGGTGTTGCTATTTCATTGGTTTCTGAAGATGAAGAAAAATACTTTAAGGAGATAGAAAAGCTAATTAAAAAGAGCATTCCTCGTGAAAAAGCAGAAGTATCACATGCTAAAAGCAGGCCTTCAAACGCTAAGAGTACGGCTCATCCAGGCCGTAACAGAAACACGAGCCATAGCAGTCAAAGCCGAAAGCCTAAAAAAAGTAACGACCCATTTTTTGATCAACCTTACGTGGCAAGTAAAAAAACGAATAGTGACGGCAAGGATGTCGTAAAGTCCATCAAAAGCAATCGCAAAACACCGTTAGCTGCACTACTTGGTGGACTAGCCAAAAGCGATTAACTACTTCAGTTTTCTTAGTTTCTTTTCTAATTCAGGCGGTGTTAATGGTAAAGAGTCAAAGTAACCTTGCATCGTGTTACACCCGCTATCGGCTAAAATTTCACTTTGCTCTTTACTTTCAACACCTTCGCCAATTAAATGCAAGCCTAAAGCATTGCATAACGCAACAATAGCTTTTACTATCTGACGGTCTTCCTTACTGCTAACCAAGCCCGCAACAAAGCGTTGATCAATTTTCACTTCATCAACTGCCCATTCCTTTAAATCTTTTAAAGAGGAAAAACCCATCCCAAAATCATCTAAAGAGACCTGGAATCCTGCATTTTTCATTCTCTGAATATTATGTTTAACTTCATCTACATTATCAAATAATGCACTTTCACTAATTTCCAAGCACAACAACTCAGGTGAGATAGCATGTTTTTTTGTTACCGTGTTAATCAACGCACTTAAATGTGCTGAACGGAGATGCCGTAATGATATATTCACAGACAAACGTGGTATTTTATATCCAGCATCTAGCCAAAGCCGCAATTGGGCACAACACTCCTCTAAAACAAATTCTTCAAGTTGATTAATTAAAGAGGATTGTTCGGCCACTTTAATAAACTCTAGTGGTGGAATTAGTCCGCGTTGTGGGTGGCGCCACCTAAGCAATACTTCAAGGCCTACTAATTCATTCGTTTTATAATCAAATTGTGGCTGATAAACGAGGAACAACAGCTTTTCTTTTAAAGCATGACGAACCCCTTGTTCCATATCGAGCCACTGATGTGCAATAGAATTAAGACCTGCAGTGTAAAATTCAAAACCATTACGACCATTTTGTTTCGCTCTAAACATCGCTAAATCAGCATATGATAATAATAATTCTGGGTCTTTTGTATCATCCGGATAGACGCTAACGCCAACACTCACGGTGCAGTATACAAGCTCATCGTGGAGTTTAAACGGGGCTTCAAAAGCAGCAATAATTTCACGCACAATGCGATTCCCATCTTGGGGAGAAGCGCCTTCCATGACCATCACAAAATCATCACCACCTAATCTGCACAAAATATCCGTTGATCGAGCACAGGCTGAAATACGCTCAGCTACCTGAATCAACAAGGTGTCGCCCGCATCATGGCCAAGCGTATCATTGACCTTTTTAAAGTAATCTAAATCAAAAAATAGTAATAGCACTTGCTTGCCAGTCCGCTCTACTTTTGAAATAGAGTGTTCTAAACGCTGTCGAAATAAGCTTCTGTTAGGCAAGCCAGTGAGGTCATCATGTGTCGCTAAAAACTCGATGCGGCTTTTCAAAGACACTTCCTCGCTAACATCCCTACCTACACCTCTATAGCCTAGAAAAACGCCTTTAGCATCAAATATAGGCTTACCTGAAACACGCATATAGCTTGCATTGTTAGCCTCAGCATTCGATTGCACGACAACGTCTACAAACTTTTCATTCGCTTGTAAAATTTTCAGTATTTCATTAGAACTATGGTTATGGCTAGCTGTAGAAAAATCTGCTAAATTAGAAAATGAAAAGTCGTCAAGGTCCCCACTAACTAAACTGATGTTGAGGCGCTCATCTGATTCCCAGAGCCATTCAGCTGAAGCTTCTGCAAAGTCTTTAAAGCGCGCTTCACTTTCTAGCAACTTACGTCTTTCTTCGTCTAGCGCTAAAATCTTTTTATCCAATTTTTTGCGAATAATATCTGTACTAGGCTGACCTGCGCTGCGATTTGACGGCTTAGATTTATTGGTATTGTCTGTCATCTATCACCATTCTCAATTTGGATTATCTGTCATTTCAAACATTTTCTTGCTTATTCCGCATAAAGTCAGCAACCCCATAAAGCTGGGTTGACAGTTTGGTTAACAAAGGCTCTTCAATACCGGTTCTATGCATGGCGCTAATCATACAATACATCCATTGATCTCTTTCAGATTCACCAATGGTGAAGGGCATATGCCTAGCACGCAAACGTGGGTGGCCATAGCGTTCGATATAAAGCTGAGGCCCGCCGCTCCATCCAGTAAGAAACATAAACAGCTTCTCGCGAGCTTCTGTTAAATCGGCTTGATGTAGTGCACGAATACCTTCTGCTTTAGGGTCGCTATCCATAATGTCATAGAAGTTTTCTACCAACTGACGTATTTTATCTTCAGCGGTAATGGCTCCGCCTAGCAATTCGTAAAACGTAGACTGATTAGCCCCTACTTCGTCAATCTTATTTAGCATCAACCAGCCTTTGGCTTTACTAATCCAGCCACTTTTTGTGCTAGGCCTCTAGCTGCATCCGTATCAGCCGCTGTAGCCAATGCAACACCCATACGGCGACGCGTGAAGGAAACAGGCTTGCCAAATAAGCGCACTTCGCTGCCAGGCACGGCTAAAGCAGCGTCCAACCCTGAGTAAGTTAAGTTTTCGCTGTCAACACCACCGTAAATTACGGCACTTGCACCTGGCTTAATCATTGTCACATCGACAGGTAAGCCTAGTATTGCACGCGCATGTAATTCAAACTCATTTAAGCATTGGCTACAAATCGTCACCATACCAGTGTCATGCGGTCGCGGGCTTACTTCAGAGAACCAAACCTGATCACCTTTCACAAAGAGCTCTACACCAAATAAGCCTAAACCCCCAAGGGCATCTGTAATCGTTTTAGCGACGTCTTGTGCCGCTTGTAACGCCGCAGGCGTCATTCCTTGTGGCTGCCAGCTTTCTACGTAATCACCTTGTACTTGTCTGTGGCCTATTGGCTCACAAAAATAAGTCTCTATTTCACCTTGAACGTTCCTAGCACGCACTGTTAGCAGTGTAATTTCAAAGTCAAAATCAATCTGGCCTTCTACAATCACCACTCCTTGATTAACACGCCCACCTGACGCTGCATAATCCCAAGCCGCTTTTATCTCAGTCGCTTGTGTAATACGGGATTGACCCTTCCCTGATGACGACATTGTTGGTTTGATATAGCAGGGGTAACCAATGCCTGCATCGATACTCGCCGCTAACTCTGCTTCGCTTCTTGCAAAAGCATAGGGAGATGTCGGTAATTTAAGGGTTTCGGAAGCGAGGCGGCGAATACCCTCTCTGTTCATCGTCAACTGTACCGCTTTTACTGTTGGAATAACCGTAGACAAACCAGCTTGTTCTATTTCAGCCAATGCGTCCGTATTTAAGGCTTCAATTTCTGGAACAATAAGATGTGGTTGCTCTTTTTCAACTAGGCTTTTTAATGCATCAGCATCGGTCATATCAATCGTATAAGCACGATGTGCAACCTGATGGCCAGGGGCATTCTTATAGCGATCTACCGCGATGACCTCTACGCCGAAACGTTGCAAAGCAATAATCACCTCTTTGCCAAGCTCACCGCTGCCTAGCAGCATCACTTTAGTAGCAGAAGCGGATAACGGTGTGCCTAAAACCACATGTTCACTCATGAAAAACTCCAGTGTCTAATGACTGGAATGATACCACGGCGACAATGGGATATTAAATGCTGATCTCGTGTTTTTCCATACGGTAGCGCATTTTCATGCGCGTGATACCAAGGTGACGAGCCGCCTTAGAAATGTTGTTACGTGAGTTTTCAAGCGCTGCAATTAGCATATTCTTTTCTGACGCATCTAATGTAGGGATTGATTGACTATTCAGGTTCAACTGGCTATCCAGCTCGAACACATGATTTGGCAAAGAAATATCAACTGCCGAAACCACAGTTTTGTTGCTTAACAACACTGCACGACTAATTTGATGGCGTAATTCTCGTACATTGCCTGGCCATGCATAGGATTGAATGGCGTCTTCTGCACTGATGCTGAGCGTATGTTCTGGCAAGCCATAACGTTTTTCAGTTAACCGCATAAAATGCTTGGCTAGCAATAACACATCATCTTCACGTTCACGCAAAGCCGGCATGTTTAGATTCATCACGTTTAATCTAAAATACAAGTCTGAACGAAACTGACCTGCATTCGACATCTTATGTAAGTCTCGATTAGTTGCGGCAATAATACGTGCGGGTACATTGCGTTCTTTCGTCGAGCCTAAACGGCGTACTTTTCGTCGCTCTAGTACATTAAGGAGCTTGGCTTGCAACGTTAAAGGTATTTCACCAATCTCATCCAAGAATATAGTGCCATCTTCAGCCGCTTCAATTAGCCCTGGCCGGGTTGTTATGGCGCTTGTAAAAGCACCCTTCTCATGTCCAAATAGCTCGCTTTCAATTAATTCTGCTGGCAATGAGGCGCAATCCACATGAATAAAAGGCTTTTCTTTATGCGTACAAGATAGGTGCAACAAACGCGCAGCAACATCTTTACCAGTACCCGTCTCACCTGAGATTAATACAGTCGGTGGAATAGCATCAACTAAATGACCCAATTGTGCGATACGGACGATTTGCTCACGAATGCTCTGCATAGCAGGGCTGCTACCTAAGAGTTCTGCACCTTTATTTGCATGTGAACTTGCATGTGAATTGCGCTGTTTTGTATTATCAAGGCTTGTTTGTAGCTCGAATGTTTTCTCGTTCTTTTGGATAATGAGCAAAAGCTCTTCTAAGTCTATCGGCTTTTTTAGGTAATCGCTTGCACCAAGTTTCATTGCTTGCACCGCATCACTTATCTCGCCATAAGCGGTCATGACGATAACTTTGATATTTTCATCGACCAACTCAGCAATTAAATCTAAACCATTCCCATCGGGCAAGCGCATATCTAGTAAGGCGAGGTCTGGTAAAAACTGTTTAGCTAACGCACGCGCATCTGCCAAGTTACCGGCACATTCACAATCAAACCCAGCCTTTTTTAAATGTTTAGCGACCGCACGTGCAAAGAGCTGTTCATCTTCAACAACGAGCACCTTATTGTTACCCGTTTGATTAAAGTGCTGAATAGTCGTTTGTGTTTGTGCAGTCAATTAACGTTCTCTACTAGCCACGGTTATTTTTTACCGCCAAATTCATAACGAATACCAATCCAACCAGCTAGCGGTGCACCAGGTGACACGAGGAAAGAAAACTCATCATCGCCGCCATCAAAAGCACCATTTTCATCAAAGAAGTTTTCACCTAACATCCCGGCACTGTAATATTCTTTATCAAAAATATTATTGACACGGCCAAATAACTGCCATCCTGTATTAGCAAACTTATAGCGCGTGTCTAAATTGACAACCGTATAGCCGCCGACTTTAGCGCCTTCTCCTTGGTGTTTATTATTTTCATTACCGAATGAGTATTGGTCAGAGAAAGCAATGATATTAGTGCCTACCGCCCAGTTAGGCGTTGCTTGCCATTCGCCACGGAATTTAAGTTGATGCTCAGGAATCCCCGGCAAAGAATCTCCACTGGTTACCTGAATCTCGTCCCCTACTGCACTTGTATTCACTTCACTCGCAATTTTAAAAGGCGATTGGTAAGTTGCTTTTACATAGCTATAACCAACATTCCATTTAAACTTAGAATTTAGCTGACCATTAGCACCCAAATCCAAGCCTTGTCGACGTGTTTTTCCAACATTCAAAAAGTTACCAGAACCAGTTGTAGGATCAGATGAAATAAATTGGATATCATCGGTGTTTTGTGATCGGTAAATACTAGCGCTATAGCCGATGTTACCTGCTAGTTTGCCGCGCACACCTGCTTCAAATGTCTTAGAAACAACCTTTTTCAGCGGCGGGTCTCCAGCCATGGCATTAGGTAAGCGGCATGGCGTATCACCTATACCATCATTATCTAGATCCTGGAAAGCGCAACCTAACTCAATTGCAGTTGGTGCTCGGCTACCTTCATTGTAGCTACCATAAAATGATAAATCTTTATTCGGCGTGATACTTAAGCCTATCGCGGGGTTAAAACGGTTAAAGCTCATGCTTTCAGTCAGTGATTCTGGATCACCTTTGGCGATAAGGCCATCTTTATTATCAACCTTAGTGTAGTTATAACGCCCGGATAATGTCAGGTGGTAGATATTATTTAATGACAGCGTGTCGGTTGCAAACAAACTATAGGTTTGACTTTTAGCTTTTAAATCAACGTCAGCCTCATCATTAAATAGACCAACACCATTGACACCACGGTTAGCTGTAATATTGCCAAGTTCACTATTTTGTTTAAATTTTGTTCGGCCAAGATCGTACCCAGCACCAGTAACCAATTGGTTTTTCATGCCCATCAAATCTTGGCTAAAAGTCATTTGACCTGTAAAGCCAAATCCATCACGTGTTGACTTGCCGCGGTTAAGTGCGCCACCACACTCCTCCTCTGGGTTGCCAGCGCCAGTACAATCAGCTAAAAATACAGCGTCATCGACGTCATCATTAACATCGCCATTCAAACTTT
Source organism: Methylophilaceae bacterium (assembly GCA_036479055.1). GTDB lineage: Bacteria > Pseudomonadota > Gammaproteobacteria > Burkholderiales > Methylophilaceae. Next base: position 21,151 of record JAZGEZ010000069.1, read on the forward strand.
TTGTACGTGCATTACGATAGTATGTATTGCCACTAAATACCGTATCGTCATTAAAGTAATGGTTTAAATTGAAGTTTAAGAAAGCCATCTTATTTTCAGTAATATCTGGCTTAGTATTAATGGCTTCATAGTCTAGCTGACTCAGAAATTCTTTTTGTACTAAACCATTACCGACTAACTCATTATCGGCTAACGTCAAGCTTAGGTTCGCATCTGTCGCATCCCCTTGCCAGCCAATTTTACCAAAAACTTGGCGCACATCAGATGGTGAAAAATCTCGCCAGCCTTGCTCGCGAAACAAATTACCAGATATAAAGAAGTCCACACCATTCTCTGCCACACCACCAAACTCAGCTGCTGTTGAGGCGCGTCCCCATGAACCACCTTGCACTTCTATTGAACCACCCGGGTCTGTACGCCCGCTTTTTGTTTGTATCGATAGTGCACCACCTAACGTGTTCAAACCAAATACAGGGTTAGAGCCAGGAATTAAACTCATCCCAGAAATTGCATTTAATGGGATTAAATCCCAGTTCACTACATCACCAAAAGGTTCATTCACCCGTACACCATCGACGAACACGGAAAGACCTTGTGGTGTCCCTAATAATGGGGATGCTGTAAAACCATGGTAATTAACATTAGGTTGGTAAGGGTTGTTTTGTACTTGATTAACATTGACACCATCCATACCTGAAGACAAGAAATCAGCAATGCTCAAGTTATTCTGATTTTGGATCTCTTCGCCTTTAATTGTTTGAATGTTAGCAGGCACCACCTCTCTAGATAAACCAATACCTTGTAGTGGCGTAGTGCTAATCACTTCAATCGCTTCAGTTTGAATCTCTTTTTCTTCAGCTATCGCTGTCGCTGGTGTTATATATGCTGCTAGTACAGCAAGTGCAATTAGCTTCGGCTTAAATGTTTTATGCATGCTACTTTCCTTTAATAGTGACCGTAATATTTATCATTTTTATCTCATATATAACAGCAAAAAACATTCCATCGTCGTCTATTGTGAAAATAGATTTAAAATTCAAATAGATAGTAATAATAACTAGTTCAGATAACGTTATTGTAATTCTATTTATGGTTGTATACAACCACCAAAGTGGCTAAAAATAACCAATGTTAATGAGGGTACATAGTGATAAAAATAAAGAGAAGAAACTAAATGGTGGCGGGTTGCCAGCTAACCCTTAACCCCATTTCATCGCTAGAAGCTTTCATATCAGCATCTACGGCAACATTAGGAATCATAACGAGCGTTTCATCCATAAAAATAAGGGGTAACAATTCTCGCTGCCATGGTGGCATGTCTACTGATTGCAAGATGTATTTTAAACCGCGTCTTGGTCGACCTATGGTTGGCTTGAAACGTTCACCACCTTCTCTGTACTTAACGCGTAATTGGATGTCATTACCCCCACGCTGATAAGCAAAACCCTCACCTATTTTCTTAACAAAAAACAAACGTGAGCGGTCAGGCAAAACAATGACTGCCTCGTCCTGCCAACGTAAATTAATTGGCGTTGGGCTTACCGTTTCATGCACTAAATAACCTAGCCCTCTAAAACGCCTAATAAAAAGATTATCAGCAACTTTAATCTTAATGGCAGTATCTGTTCTAGGCGATTGAAATTGCTGTAGAATTTGCTGAGATAAAGCTGCACTTGGCATGCTCACTTGATTACTCGCTAGCCACCAACGAATTAAACTCCTCTGCCTAGCCTTGCTTAAAACGTTGAGCGCACCGAGCCTTAATGCACCGTATTGATGCCCCTTATCTAACACCAGTTCGCTATCAAGCATGGCTAAGTCATTCATTATTTCACTGGCATCTGCCATATGTAAAGCTGAGCGTGCCAGCGTCTTAGTAATGTTTGGGTATCTTTTACGCAAAGCGGGAACAATCTCATGCCGCATGAAATTGCGATCAAACGCCACATCTTTATTACTTTCGTCCTCAATCCAGCGCAATTGATGTTGGGTAGCATACGCCACTAATTCCGCATACCGCACATTCAAGAACGGACGCAACAACTTACATTCAGCATTCACTTCGGCCATACCCGCTAGCCCCTTAACACCGGAGCCTCTAGCCAATTGCAGTAATAAAGTTTCAGCTTGATCATCTTGGTGATGACCAAGACAAATAAAATCCGCCGATGCCGATTCTAGCGCATGGTAACGCACATTTCTAGCCGCCGCCTCGGTGCCTAAGCCACTATTTTGGTCAACCTGCACTTGATGAACATTCAAAGGGAGGCTTAGGTCAGCACAAATTTTCTTACAAAAGCTGACCCAACTATCAGCATGCTCACTTAGCCCGTGATTCACATGCATAACACGCAAGTGCATCGGTATTTCAGTTTGTAGCTGGTAAAGTGCGTGTAATAAAACGCTAGAGTCTAAGCCGCCACTATAAGCGATTAAGATGCTAGGGTTTATGCGCTTCTGTTTAAGAAAAAGGTCTCTTAAAAAAAGCTTAAGATGACCTAATATTGAAAATTTCTTACTTGATACCAAGTTATGTCTTGGCGGTTTCTTTGAACTTACCATAACTCATTAAACGCTCATACCTTGTTTCTAAGAGTGTATCAGTCGTTTTTTTCTGCAACATAGCCAAGTTAGTTTTGATGGTTTTCTTAAGCGTTTTCATCATGTCATCCGGTGAGCGGTGTGCACCGCCTAATGGCTCAGGCACTATTTGGTCTACTAAGCCGAGTCCTTTTAATCTTTCAGCTGTAATCCCTAGCGTTTCTGCTGCTTTTGGTGCATGGCTTGCATCCTTCCATAGAATAGAAGCACAACCTTCCGGCGAAATAACTGAATAGATGGAATGTTGCAACATTAGCAACTGATCAACAACGCCTAAAGCTAACGCACCGCCTGAACCGCCCTCACCAATCACAACACCGATAATAGGGGTTTTAAGTGCAGCCATCACATATAGACTCTTGGCAATCGCTTCTGACTGACCGCGCTCTTCTGCACCAATACCTGGGTAAGCGCCCGGTGTATCAATTAAAGTAATAATAGGCAGATTGAATTTTTCCGCAAGCCTGAATAAACGCTGCGATTTACGATAGCCTTCTGGCCTCGGCATGCCAAAGTTACGATACTGCCGCTCTTTTACATCTCTTCCTTTTTGCTGGCCAATCACCATGACAGGTATACCGTCTAAACGCGCCAAGCCACCAACGATAGCAGGGTCATCATGGTAGGCCCTGTCACCATGCAACTCTTCGAAATCAGTGAATATATTTTCAATGTAGTCGAGCGTGTAAGGCCGTTGTGGATGCCGTGCAACTTGAGAAACTTGCCACGCACTTAAGTCTTGATAGGCTTCAGTGAGTAGTTTTATATTTTTCTTTTCTAATTGAGCGACTTCTTTAGCAACATCTAAATCGTCATGCTCGTCATGTGCCTCTTGTAATGACTCAATGCGTTTTTCCAATTCGGCAATAGGTTGCTCAAAGTCTAAGTAGCTAATCTTTGCATCTGTGGCTCTTCTATAGCTCATATGTATAACTCGATATCTATTCTATGGTTCTGAATATTAGTGTTTAAAAGGTGCTAATTATAAAGGATTTTTACATTTTCTTTTGACAACCAACTTTCTAAATGTCGTATCAGGTCATCTTGTAACTCAACACGCCAGCTATCACCTAGCATCAAGCTGGCTTGACCTGCTTGGTTGTGATACTCGATTTTAATGGGGCATAGTTTTTTTTCTGATGCATCCCCTTTTCGATAGGGGCTTAATATCGTCGTCAATTTCGCAGCGTCAGACTGACCATTACAAGCAATTTTTAGCATACTAGCATAATGACTTCTAGCTGAAGGCAGGTTAAATAGCTTGCGTACGTTCACACGATTTCCACCAGAAAAATCGTCATGACGAATCTGTCCCTCCACCACGAGCAGCTGGTCTTCTTTGATTAAATGTGCATGCGTTGCTAACAACTCCCCACCTATTATCACCTCTACCCTAGCGACGGCATCATCCAATGTGACAATTGCCATCTTGCCTCGTGCTGTCATCCGAATACGAACACCGAGTACGATACCAGCAAGTAGTTTTGGCTGATCTTGCGGCGCGAGATCAGCCAAAGTGCCATGTACAAACTGTGCAATCTCATCTTTATGGCTTAAATAGGGATGCCCACTAAGATAAAAACCTAACGCTATTTTTTCTTCTTGCAGCTCTTGTTCTTCTGTCCAAGACTGGACTGCTGGCAGCTGATGCTGCACATCCACATCCTCACCAAACAAGTTGTCTTGGCCCACATGGTTATTAGCATGTTCTGCCGCACCTATTGCTGGGCTAACACCGGCTAACAATCCAGCACGATTAGGTTCCAACTGATCAAAAGCGCCTGCTCTAATTAATGACTCAATAACGCGTCGGTTCACTTTGCGCAAATCTAAGCGACGACAAAAATCGAACAAGTCCTTAAAAGGACCGTCTTTTTCTCGTGCAGCAATCAGCAGTTCAATGGCTGCAGAACCTGAACCTTTAACAGCGCCTAGGCCATATAAGATCTGTTTATTATTCAATGGCTTAAATTGATATGCACTATGGTTAATATCAGGTGGCAACATTTCAATCTGATTAGGGGCACAATCATCGAAGAAAATACGGACACTATCCGTATTATTCATATCTGCAGACATTGTCGCGGCTAAGAAAGCTGCTGGGTAATGCGTTTTTAAGTATGCGGTTTGGTAAGCAACCAGCGCATACGCTGCGGCATGTGACTTATTAAAACCATAGCCAGCAAACTTTTCTAACAGGTCAAACAACTCATTTGATTGATGTAGGCTTAACTCATTTTTCTGTGCCCCTTCATTAAATATTTCGCGCTGTTTAACCATTTCTTCCGGCTTCTTCTTGCCCATTGCACGACGTAACAAGTCAGCAGCACCTAGACTGTATCCAGCAACCACTTGTGCTATCTGCATCACTTGCTCTTGGTAGACAGCAATGCCGTAGGTTTCCTTTAGGATCACTACTGTAGAAGGATGTGGATACTCAACACGTTGCTGCCCATGCTTACGTCGACAATAGTCAGGAATTAGATCCATAGGACCAGGGCGATATAAAGCGACTAAAGCAATAATATCTTCAAAACAGTCTGGCTTAGCCTGTTTTAGTGTGTCTTTCATGCCCTTCGATTCCAGCTGAAATACCGCCGTTGTATTGGATTTCTTGAGTAAATCAAATGTAGCTTTATCATCTAATGGTAGCGACTCTAAAACTAATGGCACCTCATTTTCGATGACGCGTTGTGCATTCGCATGATCAATCGCCATATCTAATATGGTTAGTGTACGTAAACCTAAAAAGTCAAACTTAACTAATCCAACGGCTTCTACATCATCTTTATCGTACTGGCTGACTAAACTATCGCCATTGGCTTGACAGTAAACAGCTGAGTAATCGGATATCTTGCCTGGCGCAATCAACACACCACCTGCATGCATACCGACATTACGTACCAAGCCTTCCAACCTAAGTGCTAGCTCTAATAATTGAGCAACTTCTTCTTCTTTTTCTCTGCGCTCTTGTAATTGCGGCTCTTGTTTCAAAGCACTCTCGAGTGTAATCCCTAATTCTAGTGGTATCAGCTTTGCCACACCGTCGACAAAATTAAACGGTAAATCTAATACCCGGCCTACATCACGAATAACGGCTTTTGCCGCCATGGTCCCGAAAGTGGCAATTTGCGAAACAGAGTCCAGACCATATTTTTGCTTAACATAATCAATCACACGATCACGGCCATCCTGACAAAAATCAATATCAAAATCAGGCATTGAAACCCGCTCTGGATTTAAAAACCGCTCAAATAGCAAGTTATACTCAAGTGGGTCTAAATCCGTAATACCTAAGCTATAGGCAACCAATGATCCTGCACCTGAACCTCTACCTGGACCGACCGGCACACCGTTGTTTTTAGCCCAGTTGATAAAATCGGCCACAATCAAAAAATAGCCAGCAAACCCCATCTGATTGATAATGCCGCATTCAAACGTCAACCTGTCTTGATAAGTTTGCCTTTTTTCAGTACGGATAACCTCATCAGGATAGAGCTTCTTCATCCGCTCCTGCAGACCCTTTAATGACAGTTCAGCCATATAAGTCGGCAAGTCCTGCTGATTTGGCGTTGGAAAATCAGGCAAATAGTTCTTACCTAAGGTGAGTGTTAAATTACAGCGTTTAGCAATTTGTATCGTGTTTGCTAATGCTTCAGGGATGTCTGAGAATAACGCAACCATTTGTGCTTGCGTTTTAAAATACTGCTCCTCATTAAACTTTTTAGGTCGGCGGCTATCTGCCAGCATGTAGCCTTCAGCAATACACGTTCGCGCCTCATGTGCTTTAAAATCATCTGGAGATATAAATTGAATAGGCTGAGTAGCCACTACTGGGATACCTAATGATTCTGCCACCAACAAAGCCTGCTGTAATATTGACTCTTGTTGCTTAGCATGTGCAGAGCTGGCGGCACGTTGCACCTCAATATAAAAACGATTTGGGAATAAATCAGACCAATAGCTGGCTAACTTTTTAGCTGCGTCAATGTTATTTTGGCTTAGCGCTATGCCAATATCGCTTTCACTATTCCCAGAAAGAAGAATAAGCCCATCAGTACTTGATTCAAACCACTCTGGCTTCAGTTCTGGACGCCCTCTTGTTTGATTCTCTAAATAAGATTTACTTAATAGTTCACAAAGAAAATGATAGCCAGACAAGTTCTGCACTAATAATAAAGCACGGGTTGGTTGTTGCAGTTTTTTATCGCTCTGCAACCAAACATCAACACCAATGATCGCCTTAACACCTTGTTTTCTTGCTGACTTATAAAATTTAACAGCGCCAAACAGGTTGCTTAAATCCGTCAATGCCAAGGCTGGCATTGAGTCCGTTTTTGCAGCATTCACATAATCATTAATTCTAACGACACCATCAACAACTGAATACTCGCTGTGACATCGCAGGTGAATAAATGAAGGGGTGTTACTTAAATCTTGCATTCAGATATTTTAACCCCGCTATGAATAAATGATGAGGAAAAAATAAAAAAAACCACTAATATTTAGCGGCTTTTTATATAATTGATATATATTTTATTTTTTAAGTTTCAGTAATTCTTTCATTTTTTTGATTAAATCCTCATCCTGCACTGGCTTGCCGAAGAAAGCATCTACACCAATTTCTTTTGCTAAGTTTTGATGCTTATCCGCTGTTCTAGAGCTAATCATAATCAGAGGTGTTTTAGCGGTACGCACATCATCCCTAATATTACGGGATAGGCCAAAACCATCCATACGTGGCATTTCAATGTCGGTAAGAATAATGTCTGGTGTGCGCACTTGCAGCGACTCCATCGCATCCATACCGTCTTTTGCAACTAACACCTCATATCCTTCACGTTCAAGCAAGCGGCCAAGCACTTTCCGCATCGTTAGCGAATCATCCACCACAAGTGCACGCAGTTTTTTAACAACCTTCTTCGCTTTAATATTTTTCACTGTTACACTGCCTACCGATAGTACTTCTCTATTTGCAATGAGTACGGGGTTAATAATAAGGACAATGCTGCCTTCTCCCGTCACGGTGGCGCCAACAATACCTGGGACTCGCGCTAGTAGTGGCCCCATCTCTTTCATCACCACTTCACGATTACCAATCACGTCATCTACATGTAAGGCAACAGTATGTACGCCACTTCGTAACAACAAAACTGAAGCATAAGGCAACTCTTCTAACTGATGCTCTTGATGGTCTAACAACTTAGCTAAATGATGGAAAGGATAGCTGACATCATTCCATTTAATTTTACCTTCAGCATAAGCAGCTAATAAATCATCACGTTTAATTTTTTGTGCCTGCTCAATCATAGCAACTGGCACAGCATATACATCCTCCCCTGCGCGAACAGTCAGCACTTGTGCTACTGATTGCGTAATGGGTAGATATATATTAAATACAGCCCCTTTACCAGCCTCGCTAGACATGTCAATACGACCACCTAAACTACTAATGTCATTACGGACAACATCCAAACCGACGCCACGCCCAGCAATTTGAGAAACATCATCTAAAGTAGAAAAACCAGGTTCAAAAATAACCGACAATAGTAAATCTTCTGTTATATCTGCACTGGCATCTAGCAGATTACTATCGATTGCTTTTTGTTTTACTTTTTCCAGGTCTACCCCTGCGCCATCATCATTTACGATGATATGGATTTCGTCATTTTCAGTACTAACACTAATTTTGATGGTTGCCTTTTCTGGCTTACCCTCTGCTTTACGTTTACGCTTAGGCTCAATGCCATGCGCAATCGCATTTCTTAATAAATGTTCTAATGGTGCGGCGATTTTATCTATGATGCTCCGATCAACTTCAGTGGCTTCACCTTCAATAACCAAATCTACCGTTTTCTTAAGCTCGCGTGCTGTCTGCCTTACTATTCGTTGCATACGCTCCGTAATTTGCTGAAAAGGCAACATGCGCACACCTAACAAACCCTGCTGCAAATCACGGTTCATTCGGTTTTGTTGTTGCAAAGCGGCTTCTGCTTGATCCAAGTTAGTCAACAGCCCTGTTTGAATGGTACCAACATCATTCACACTCTCCGCAATCATACGCGTCAATTCTTGTAGCCTAGTAAATCGGTCGAACTCTAACGGGTCGAATGATTCATTTGCCTCTTGCAAAATATTCATACGAGATTGCATTTGTGTTTCTGCTTCAATCTCTAACTCACGTAGATAGCTACGCAAGCGTACCAAGCTGTCTGTTAAATCATTTGAATACTGTTTAAAGCCAACCATCTCTCGATCAATACGAGAGCGGATAATTGACACTTCCCCAGCTTCATTAATCAAACGATCCAGCATATCCGCACGCAGACGTAAGGATTGTGATTTCCGGTTTTCTGCGCGTCCTATCGCCAACTGCTCATCATCTTCAATAGTGCCTTGAACCGCAGCACCAGTAGGAACATCACTTGATTTGGCATCGAAAAAGCTTGCTATACTATCTAGCGCCACAAACATTGTTTCAAAATCGTCTTCTGTGGGTGTTTTTTTACCGACACTAGCAATGTGCTCTTCAAGTGCATGTGCTGTATTGCCTATTTCAACTTGCGCGGCCATACGAGCACTACCTTTTAGCGTATGCAAGAACCGCTGCAAAGTATCAGAATGTTCTATTTCTGTTGGCTTAGATTGCCAGGCACGCAGCTCTCCACCTATCTGCGGCAAAATTTCATTGGCCTCTTCAATAAACATCTCCAGCAACTCTGGATTGACCTCTTTTTCTGCTTTCTTAATCGCTACTATTTGTTCTGGTCTATTTTCAACAGGTTCTATTACTTCCTCAGTTTCAACTATCGTCCCTAAGCTTTCTTCAGCCGCTTGCTCTTCATCAAGTAAATTATCTATTTCCCCTTTATTCTCACTTACTTTTTCTGCAGCCTCATCTAACAACTTAATTAATGACCTTGCGGCTCTTGGTGTTTTAAGTTTAGAGACTGCCTGCCACATTTTTGCGACGGCCTTTGTTACATTTGAGTAAAGTGTTAGATGTTCTGGAAGCCAATTTCCCATCGCTGCATCGAGCCAGTTCTCTAATGCCCGACAAAGCTCACCCATAGGCGTAAAGCCTGTCGCTAATGCATTGCTAGCCATCGTATGAACAGCATGGTGCGCACGTTTAGCAGGTGCATTAGCTTTTTTATCAATTAGCTTAGCAACATCTTGTTCTAGTATGGAAAGATTTTGCATACTTTCACTTAAGAATATGTCGTATAACGGTTTACTTAACTTACGTTTGCCATTAATAAGCACATAAGCATCTTCTTTCTCTTTCTTGCTAGCAGGTGCTTCAGCTTCTTGCCCGCTTAGTTTCGATAAAGCCTCAATTTCGCTTAACCAATAGGCTTGATTGACACTGACTTCGTTATCAGCTCTTAACCCTGCCGCCCAAGCTGCAAATGCTGATGTAATTTCTTCTAATTTCGAAATTTGCACAGGATTTAAAGTTTGTTTTTTATCTAAAACATCATTCAAAAATATTTCCACCTCCGCTGCCACCTCGGCCTGCCCTACAAGACCAACTGTACGACCACTACCTTTTAGTGTGTGGTAGCTACGTCGAACCTCAGCCATAGGCTCATCATCAGTAGCATTAACACGTAATGCCTGAAGGTTTTGTGCAATTTGTGCCAAGACCTCTTCTGCTTCTGTCAAATAAATATCAGACAACTCATCATCGAAGGCTCTGTCTATAATCGTTGCCGCATCACCAACTACCGTTGTTTGACTTACTTCTTTTTGTTTCTCATTTTGTTTTGCTATTTCATCAGGAGAGATGGTTTCAATTTTCACCTCTTCAAATTCAATGCCTGTTTTCTTAAGCACCGCATTCAAGCGTGCTAATGCACCCTCTAGCGCTGCCGTCGATTCCGGTCTAACATTCGGCATTTCGTTTACATACAAGCCCACCATACTTAAACTCTCAGCCAACAGCTCAAAGTCAGTTTGATTTTCATCATAATCATCTTGTTGAAAGTACTGTATATAATGATCACAAGCCTGAATGATGTGCATAGGTGTAGGCAAGCTTAGCATGTCGAATGCCGCCGCCATTTGCTTAAGCTGTGTAGGTGCAAGCGATAACGTGGTTTTATCAGCAGGGTTTCTAAAGTAAGTATCTAAAGACTGTTCAACCACGGTTAAAGAGCCATTGATATTGCTAACAACTGCATCAAGTGTGTTCCTATCTAGGCCACCCAAACTTGCATCATGTCGCTTATCGTAACTTAACCCAGAAGCGATAGCATTAAGCCGCTCTATTTCTACGGCCATATACTGAATACTATCGCCATCTAAATGTTGATAGCGTGTTAAGCCACTATCCAATTGATGTAATGCAGTCGCGACTTCTATTAAGGCAACTTGCGTTACCTTACTTTTATCATCACGAAGAATGGTGCTCGTCAGCGACAAGGCTTCAAACAAACCTTTAACAACAGGCTGACTTAACCTGCTAGCAGATTCCAAACCTGCGCCTAGCTTGTCAGTGAATTTTGTAATTAATACATTATCCAAGTCTATTAATGCATCGTCTGCTTTAGCGTCGACATTCTCAAAATCAATGCGATTAGAAACTTCATCCCAGATCTCACGCAAGCTGTTAAGCATTGACAGTAAATCATTTACAGCCGCTAACTCCACCTCACTAATGATGTTTGAGCCAACATGAGTCGATGTTTTGCTATCGACTGTACTGTCTAATGAAAAAACTTCTTTTACTTTTAGCGTTGTTGGTTTATCGGTATCACTCATGGCGACAACATATAATAAATCACGCAACAAATTGGGGTTAGGCTTACTTTCTCCTGTCGTTAATTGGCGTAACGCCTGATCCAGTCTTCTACATAATTTTTTAGTGGCTACATTATCCGCTATCGCAGGTGATTCCAACGCCTCAGAAAATGCGCTAGACACCCACCACATTGTTTTCACACTCGTTTTGTGTTGAGCGGCGGTTACATTGGCAAGTGCTTCGTGCATATTGGCCAGCGCACCATTGTCTTTAGCCTGCATCCATCCAAGCAAAGACTTTTGATACAGCGAGCGTTGCTTGCCTATAAAGGCTAGATATTCTTCTTCGCTGAATTCTTTACTAGGAACATCTTTCGGAACACTGTTGCTAGTGTCAGGAAAGAATAATTCACCTTCATGGATAGCTTCCCCCATAGCCGCCACAATAGGCTGCAGCGCAGGGTATAAACGCAACGGAATATCAGCAGCGCCATTCAGTAATGCTTGAATATAATGCTTAAGGGCCTTGGTCGCCGTGGCAAAGCTTTCCAACACCTCTGGCGTTGCTTCTAATTCATTTTTTTCTAGCTTGACAGCCAACTTCTCCAGATGATGGCAAAATAATTTGCAACCTTCTAGGCCAACCATATCTAGCGCACCAGATGCCTGATATAGATGCGTCTGCGAGAAGCGCATACTGGCCACATCCTGCGGGTTGGCTTTTAAAGCCTCAACACTCTCCAATACAGAATCCAGTGATTGGAAAATGTCATCCTTCACCCAAGTTAATGGACCTATGTCAAAATCATCAGACACCTAATCTAAACTCCAATTTTTCTGATAAAAAATTATGATAATTTAAAGCCGGCAACAGACTTACGTAAGTCGTCGGCAAGTGCCGTAAGTTGAACAATGGATGCTGTTGTCTGCTTAGTGCCATCCGTTGTTAATGTCGTAATCTCTTGAATTTGCTGCATATTTTCTGTCACCTGTGACGCGGCCTCCGTTTGGGCTTCTGTTGCAGTTGAAATAGATTGAATCAATCGCGCCAAGTTATTGGTAACGGTTTCAATCTCTGTTAGCGCTTGCCCCGCTGCATCAGATAGTCTTGCCCCCTCAACCACGCCTTCGGTGCTTTTTTCCATCGCAGAAACTGCACTATGCGTATCGGTCTGAATTGTTTTCACAATCGCGCCAATCTGTTTCGTCGCCTCAGATGAACGTTCCGCCAAGCGCTGCACCTCTTCCGCCACCACCGTAAAGCCTTTACCTGCCTCACCAGCTGATGCAGCCTGAATGGCAGCATTCAGCGCCAAAATATTGGTTTGCTCGGTAATATCAGAAATTAATTCAACAATCTCACCAATCTCTTGCGAGCTTTCACCCAAACGTTTAATTCGTTTTGATGTTTCTTGGATTTGCTCACGAATACCATTCATACCGGCAATTGTATTTTGCACTGCTTGAGAGCCTTGTGTTGCTGCTTGCAATGACCGTTGAGCAACCTCTGCAGCTTGGTTAGCATTGGTTGAAACCTGCAAGATTGAGCTCGCCATACCGTTAACCGCTTTGGTGGTATCTGTAATCTGTTGAGATTGCATCTCCGCTGCTTCTAACAACGCTGTTGACGTGCCTTCTGCTGCATTCGTTGCCGAATTAACCTGCTCTGTTGCACGGTTAATCTCAGTCACCACATCACGTAAACTATCAATTGTATAGTTCACTGAATCAGCAATAGCACCTGTAATGCTTTCTTTCACTTGCGCACGCACAGTTAAATCACCTTCAGACAGATCTCCCATTTCATCTAAGAGCTCTAAAACCGCCAATTGGTTGTTTTGTCCATCTTCTTCAAGCAACTTAATAGCAGCATCCGTAGCCGCCACCTGTCTTTTACCAATCAAATACATGGCTAGCGCGATGATTAAAGCCAGCAGGCCCAAACCGATTAAGAAATATCTAAGTAGGTTACTCGCATTTAACGCAGTCTCTTGACTCTCTTTTTCCAAGCCCTCAACGAAAGACTGTACTAGCCCGGCATTCTCCACATAGGCTTTTTCTAATTCAAGTAGCACACGTGATGATGTGCCTACGGAGCCGGTTTGTAACGCAGGCAAAAATTGATTTTCATAAACAGTGAAGAAAGCCTCTCCAGAGGCCGCAACTGATTGATATGACCCAATAAGCCCTTTAGGCAAAGCGGTATTATTCCAACGTTGGACACTCTCAGCATAGCGCTTTTGATTGATTTCAAATTGCCCTTTGAGGGTTTGTAGTCGCCCATCATCCCCATCAACCAAGGCCAAATGCATGTTCTGCGCCAAAGCATACGGCTCAACAATAAACAATGGTGGTGGTGACAAGTCACTACGTAAATCATCGACCGTTTTAATCTGGTTAAAAATAGGCCCATTTACTTGCACTTGCGTAATCGCATAGTAAGCAACCATCACAAAGATAATCAGACCAATAATCGGTGTAATCAGCTGTGCAAGGCTCCCTGCCTCACCACCTGTATTAGCCGCATTACCTGCAGATTTACTTTTCAACTTTTCTATCAAATTCTGAATAACTGCCATATTGCTTCCTTTAGCTTAACAATCCAAACACGATCATGCATAAAATTTAAGTAATCTATCCATTCAATCTTCCAGCACCGCCTCTATGCTGCGTAAGGCACCTCAAAATCTTTAGAGGCCACTAGCTTTTCGCAATCAAGCACATACCAAACCTTTTTTTCTTTATCTACATAACTGTCTTGTTTAAAACAAGGACTTACTTTTTTAGTATTTTTTCTACGGATAAAGGCTTTTATATTACGTAAACCAATTAGCTTGTCGACTAAAATACCCATATTTGAAATAATGTTTTCATTAATTAATAGCATTCTAGTATCTGAAGAAACGACCGTATGGTGATGATCAAGCAACTGTGCCAAATCATTCATTGCGTACAAAACGCCACGCACATTGGTCATTCCTAAGAACCAAGGCTTCACCAGCGGCACAGGCTGAATGCCTTCCACTACTAATGTTTCACTAATCTCCAGTAGATCAACCAAGACATTTCTGCCGTTAATTTCTACCCCTAAATAGTTGGCAGCCACAGTAGAGGTATCAACTCTGACCTCTTCCAACTTATCAAGAATGCTTTTTTGGTAATCTCTTAACTTAATTTTTTTTGCCATAATCTATATTGATTGGTATCTGCGCCTCACAGCTTAGCAATAAGCACCTTCAGCGCTTCAATCGCTATGGGTTTCTGAATACAATCTTTAGCGCCCATTTTTTCTGCCCAAGCTTGATCGGTCACTTGCAACTTGCCTGAACATAAAATGACTGGGATATTGGTCGTTGCAGGATTCTTACTAAGTGTGCGTGTGGCTTGAAACCCGCTGAGGCCAGGCATGATAATATCCATAATAATTAAATCAGGCCTGATGTCCAATGCCTTTTCTACGCAAGCTTCACCGCTTTCCAGTGCTACCACCTGAAAACCTTCACCCTCTAACAGCGCAATCAAATAAAAACGATCTGTCGTTGAGTCATCTACAATCAACACCTTAGTTATCGCCATTCAACACCCTCCCAATACGAACTTAACGCTTCTGCACTAATGCTCATTATTTTTTAGCGTAAGTACTAATCGCCTCCACCAAACTCTCTTGCGTAAAAGGTTTAGTTAAATATTGATCTGACCCCGCCATTCTTCCGCGCGCACGATCAAACAAACCGTCTTTACTAGACAGCATAATGACAGGTGTGGATTTAAACCGATCATTGCGCTTAATAAGTGCACAAGTTTGATAGCCATCTAAACGTGGCATCATAATATCGACAAAAATCACTTGTGGGTGTTGCTCAGAAATTTTACCTAATGCATCAAAGCCATCTTCAGCTAGCACCACTTCGCACCCTGCATCCTTGAGAAAAAGCTCTGCACTGCGGCGTATGGTATTGCTATCATCGATAATCATGACTTTAATACCCGCAACATCCGCTTGAGCCACTCAACACCCCCACAAAATATAAAAAATAATGCCTATTTGCTGAAAACGCAGTGCCTACACCATTTAGTGTCTACACCATGTATAACAGCAAAACTCCATAAAAACACTTTACTAATAATACTCATATTGCAATAATTTGCAATACCTATCAATACTTAGCATGTGTTTATGACAATGCACTTTAATCATATAGTGCATAATAACGACACTTATGTAATGATGTTCGAACAGTTAAAGTACAATTTATTTTAATTGTGCTCTATAGATAAAGGTTAATACAACATGCTCATCACTCAAGAGTCTTTAGATTCAAAATCATCAGTCAAAGACTTGCCTGGGGCGTCGCCACTGATTGCAGCTAACTTGGTGTTGGTATTCAGCTCAGTCAAAAGGTTCAATGAAGGCAAGCTACAAAGTGTGCTTAAAAAGCGCTACCCAACTGCTCAAATAGTGGGTTGCACAACATCGGGCGAAATTAGTCTAAACGGCGTATTTGACGACAGCATCCAAATTACTGCCATCCAGTGGCAGAAAGTGATTCAGCGCGTAGCACAAAGCAAGGCCTCCAACATGCAAGGCTCCTTTGAAACGGCGGTTAACTTAGCAGAACAATTAGAGGCGGATACCTTACGTACAGTACTGGTCATTTCTGATGGACTAAACATCAATGGCTCTGAATTAATCAGCGGATTCCAATCTGTACTGGGTGACACCCCCATTATTGGCGGCCTAGCGGGAGATGGTGGCGCTTTTGTAAAAACATTACAGATGTTTAACGAAACAATCTCAGACCATATGGTCATTGCCATTGGTTTATATGGTGATGCACTAATCACATCATCTGGTGCGCTAGGTGGCTGGAAACCATACGGGCCGCCACGCAAAGTAACAAAATCAGAAAAAAATGTCGTCTACGAGCTAGATGGTAGACCAGCTTTATCACTTTATCAAATGTATATTGGCGCGGCTTTTTCTAAAGACTTACCAGGTAGCGGCCTAAAATTTCCGCTTGCTGTCATAGAAGAGGGTAAGCGTGATGTTGAAAAAATTCGCACGTTGCTCGCCATAGACCCGAGCGAAAATAGTTTAACCTTTGCTGGCAATGTTGAGGAAGGTGAAACAGTGCGCCTATGTCAAACCAACCATGACAGATTGGTAGAAGGTGCCGGCGCGGCGGCTAACTTAGTGTTAGATGGCTTGGATACGCAAAGAACGAACCAACCTGGCTTAGCGTTATTGGTCAGCTGCGTTGGTCGAAAAGGCGTGATGAAAGAGCAAGTGGTAGACGAGGTTAAATTAGTACAACAAATTCTAGGGCAACAAACGACTATCACTGGCTTCTACTCTTATGGCGAGATAGCACCGCGCCCTAACACTACAGATTCTGTCCTACACAACCAAACGATGACAATTGGTTACTTAAGTGAGCAACTCTAACTAAAGTTTACTGATTATTTTGTTATTTTAAAAAACACCTGCACTATTGAGGTGTTTTTTGTTCTATGATGCAATATCCATCTAAACAGATTAGCAGAATTAAGGAGGCACTATGTCTAGTTCAGTAACACTCAAAGGAAATCCTGTCGATGTTGCAGGCAATCTACCTCAAATTGGTAGCACTGCACCTAATTTTACTTTAGTCGATGCAGCATTAGCGGATGTCACGCTAGATAGCTATGCTGGGAAACGCAAAGTGCTCAACCTGTTTCCAAGCGTAGACACACCAACGTGTGCAAACTCAGTTCGTGCCTTTAACAAGCTGGCTAGCAGCATGGATAATACTGTGGTCATCAACATTTCTGCTGACCTGCCATTTGCACAAAAACGCTTTTGTGCGGCAGAAGGCATAGAAAATGTTGTTAATCTATCAACCATGCGCGGCCGCGATTTTTTAATGAATTATGGCGTATTACTGTTTAGCAGCAAACTGGCTGGCTTAGCAGCACGTGCTGTGATTATTATTGATGAAAAAGATATTGTTAACTATATTGAATTAGTCCCTGAGATTACCAGTGAGCCAAACTATGATGCAGCAGTAGCAGCATTAAAGTAGCCAATCACTATACTTAATCAGTAAGTGTAAAAAAAATAGCAGCAATATAAAGCCCAGCAATGCTGGGCTTTATATTTAATACCACAAAATTTTATACCATAAAGTAGTTAAATCATTCCTTTACAAAGCCACCTAGTTCAGCTCTAGGCTCGGCTCTGGCAAAAATTTTCATCAATTCACTGCCTTTTAATGCAAGCGCATAACCGAGCACGCCGCTACCGATAATCACGGTCTCAAAATCATTCACACTATTATCTACCAGCACCAGCACATCATCTGGTAACGCAATAGGTGGTACAGCGCCGACAACATAACCCGTCACTTCTGCCACCTCATCGTATTCAGCCATGCGCAGCTTTCTCTCACCTAAATGCTTGCGCAGTATGCCCCAGTCAGCACGTCCGCCACCAGCGACAGCTAACAGATAGAACTTTTCAGAACCACCACGAAACAACACGCTGCGCACGACGGACTTTGGATCTAACCCTTTACCGGTTAACAACGCTTCTAAACTTCGGATTGGTTTTTTGTCTTCACTTAGCGGAATTTCCACCCAATCAAAAGCGACTCCCTGACTGTTCAACAAATCAGTTACGGGTGAAGTAATTTGTTTTTCCATAGCAACTCCTCATTACGTTGATTCAGCACCAGCTAAAGCCACTTATTCATATGCCGTATATTTGGCGTTACTACCTTTAACTTTATTGACTGGGTACTTCTTAGCATTTAAGTCTATTTTTTTATTGGCTGCATCGATCAAGTCAATGCCACATACTTCTGCTATACGTAGCAGATACACCAAGGTATCAGACAGCTCCTGTCCCACCTTCTCTTTAGCCTCGTCATCTAGATGTTGGCTTTCTTGTTCGCTCATCCATTGAAAGTGCTCAACCACTTCGCCGGCTTCCACAATCATGGCCATCGCTAAGTTTTTAGGTGAGTGAAATTGCGCCCAATCGCGCGCCTCTACAAAAGCATTCACCCGTGTACGCAGGTCAACTAAAGAATCAGGCATTTGGTTTTTCCTTTCGCTCTTTACGATTGCTACCAGCTACCATTTTAATCTCAAATAAGCGACATTCAAGTGGACCATTAAATAAGGGTGTTTTTTTACTGGGTGATAAACGCATTAGTTTAGGCATGCGGAGATCATTGGTTAAAAAGTAGGTGTTCCAGCCTGCAAACTTACGCTTTAATGCTTCGCCTAATTTAGGGTATAACGCCGTTAAATCTTCATCCTCACCAATACGGACGCCATAGGGTGGGTTCGTCACCAGTACTCCGTTATCAGCCGCTGGCGGCACTTCAGTAATATCAAATTGTGACAGTTGCACCGCATCTAGAAACCCTGCTTCTTCTAAGTTACGCTTTGTAATACGCACGGCTCGTAAATCTTTATCGCTACCATAAATTTTTTGGAAGCTCACAGGGAGTACATTTTTTTGCGCGGTACTTTTTACTTTGTTCCAAGTGTCAGACTCATAGTTTTTAAGTCGCTCAAAACCAAAGCTTCTATTTAATCCTGGTGCAATATTCAGCGCCATCATGACGGCTTCTAATAAAAACGTGCCACTGCCACACATCGGGTCTAATAAGGGCTGCCCAACTTGCCAGCCAGTCAGCCGCAAAATACCTGCAGCTAAATTTTCACGTAACGGCGCTTCTATACTCGCTTTACGGTTGCCACGCTGGTACAAAGCATCACCTGATGTATCTATATATAAAATATAATCTTCTGCCGTTAAATAAGCATGTATGCGCACTGCGGGGGTTTTAGTGTCAATGTAAGGCCTGCTCCCAACAACTTGCCTAAACTTATCGCATACCGCATCTTTAATCTTAAGTGTCGCAAACTCCAAACTTTTTAACGGGCATTTCACACCTGTCACCTTCACCATAAAATCATGCTTCACATCAAACCAGTTAGGCCAGTTCACTTTATAAGCTGCTTGGAATAAATCTTCTTCATTCGCATATTGGCCACG
>JAZGEZ010000070.1:0-7229 GCA_036479055.1 Methylophilaceae bacterium
AATGCAAAAGCAACAACAGATGGCGAGGGTTGTTACAAAACAAGTAAAGCCAAAGTATTTGCTGCCGGTGATATGCGTCGTGGTCAATCATTGGTTGTTTGGGCAATACGTGAGGGTCGGCAATGTGCAAAAGCAGTGGATGAGTATTTAATGGGCTCTTCTACATTGCCAAGATAACTTGATATTATTAAAAATTAAGGATACAAAGTAATGCACTTTGTGTCCTTTTTTATTAGGTGAAAACATGATGGAATTACAAAATGATACTTTTCTACGCGCACTTAATCGCGAAGCAACTGAATACACCCCAGTATGGATGATGCGTCAGGCTGGACGTTATTTGCCAGAATATCGTGAGAGCCGTAAAACAGCAGGTAGCTTTTTACAGCTATGTAAGAATAAAGATTTTGCCACTGAGGTAACGATGCAGCCATTAGATCGTTATCCGTTACTAGATGCTTCCATTTTGTTCTCTGATATTCTGACGTTGCCAGATGCGATGGGTTTGGGTTTGTATTTTGAAGAGGGCGAAGGCCCTAAATTTGAACGTACCGCTAGCGATGAAGCTACTATTTTTGCCTTAGAGGTGCCAGATATGGCCAAGCTGCAATATGTGTTTGATGCAGTGTATAGCATTCGACAAACAATTAACGGCCGTGTGCCATTAATAGGGTTTGCGGGCAGCCCATGGACACTAGCAACCTATATGGTGGAAGGCAAAGGCCGTACAGACTTTTTAAAAATAAAGAAGCTGATGTACACACGCCCTGATTTACTACATCACCTATTAGAAATTAATGCACAAACGACGATCCAATATTTGAATGCACAAATTGATGCGGGCGCACAAGCAGTGATGATATTTGATTCATGGGGTGGTGCACTTTCAAATAATGCTTATATTCAGTTTTCACTGAATTACATGCAGAAAATTATCGCTGGCTTAACCAAGCAAGCCGATGGCCGCAAAGTGCCTTGTGTGATGTTTACAAAGGGCGGTGGCTTGTGGTTAGAAGCACAAGCACAAGTTGGTGCAGATGCTTTGGGCTTAGATTGGTCTGTGGACATTGGCCAAGCACGTACGCGTGTGGGTGATAAGGTCGCTTTACAAGGCAATTTAGATCCTGCGATTCTGTTATCAACACCAGAAGCCATTGAAAAAGAAGTGGCGAGCATTCTAGCGAGCTATGGTAATGGTAATGGCCATGTGTTTAATCTAGGTCATGGGATTGCACAATGGACGCCGCCAGAGAATGCGGCGGCTTTCTTAGAGGCTGTCAGAAAACACAGTCAGCAATATCACCAATAGCAACACACGGTGAGCAGACAAAAAAATGGCCCCGTAAAGGGCCATTTCAATTGGTGTTTTAACACCTCAGGTTTGTTGCAAACTTAAGCTTTTTGAATATTAGAAGCTTGTTTACCTTTTGGACCATCAGTTACGTCGAAGGTTACTTTTTCGTTTTCTTTCAAACTTTTGTAACCACTATCAACGATTGCTGAAAAATGAGCGAATAAATCGTCACCACCTTCATCTGGAGTAATAAACCCAAAACCTTTTGAATCATTAAACCATTTTACTATTCCTGTTGCCATATCATATATCTTTCATACTTTAAATAGGGAGGCACCCTGAAAACTTGGGTTTTAAAATCTAATGCCTAACTGACTTAAAATTGAAAAATCCAACGCCTTAGTACGCTTTGTACACGCTTATTCATATAAAAACAAGAGCAAACCCCACTTTTTTATACCAAAAGCACTAAAAAAAGCTATTTTAGGGTGTTTTTGTTGCTAATCGTGTCATCTGCGCCTATACTGCGTGCGTTATTGTTCATGAGAGCAATTTTAAGATTTTGGAGTATATATTTGGCTAAAGAAGAGTTAATTGAAATGAATGGTGTGGTAACTGAAGTGTTGCCAGACTCTCGTTATCGTGTGACGTTAGAGAATGATCACAAACTAATCGCCTATGCAGGCGGTAAAATGAAGAAGAACCATATCCGTATTTTGGCGGGTGACAATGTAACATTAGAGTTATCACCATATGATATTAATAATGGTCGTATTACGTTTAGACATATTGAACCAGGTAGTAATAACTACACACCTAGAAAAAGAAGATACTAGTTCTTCAGTTTGGTCGAACATAATAAAAAAGCTCCGAAAGGAGCTTTTTTAGTTTCAAGCCTCAATTAAGGCATCATGCGCTTCATGGTGTCATCTTTATCGATGAATTTATGTTTCAGTGCCCCTGCAATATGTAATACAAGTATTACAACCATCAGGATGCCTACAATTTCATGTGTCTCATGAAATATTTCACGCAACGGTTTGTTATCAAGACCAGACAGAATTTTAATGCCAAACCATTTCACACCATATTTACTAGAGACCGCCATAATGATGCCGCTCACAGGAATTGCCACCATTAGTAAATAAAGAAAATGATGTGCAGCAGTTGATAATTTACGCTCCCAGCTTTTAAGGCTAGCAAGCGGGGCCGGTGGCTTGTGTGTCGTGCGCCATAGTATACGAATCGCAATCAACATTAACAGCGTGACACCGATAGATTTGTGTAGATTAAAATAAAAGCTTCTTGGTGAAGCTTCTTTTGATAGCTCCCAAGTGTAAATACCTAAATCAAATAGATCATAAGTGATTTGATCAGGCGCCTCTTTAGGTAAGTCGCTCATGAACCAGCCTAGTGCGAACATCCCAAAAAACCCCAAAGCAATTAACCAATGTAAAATAACAGCAGTTTTAGTATAGCGATCGGACATGAATTTTCCCTTTTTATGCTAATTTGATCATTAGCTTGTGTGACAGTCATCACAACGTTATTGTTCAACAAGCGCTAACATTTTAACTGGTATTGATTGAGAGAACCTATTTATGCGAATTTTAATGAAAATACTGATGTTGTTATTCATTTCTGGTTGTGCTGAAAGTCAGCCAACTGCTAAGAATGCTACTTTCTTAGAAGATATTGGTGATGGTATTTATGTCCATCATGGCGAGCATTTAGATATTGATACAGGTTATCAGGGGGATATTTGTAATTTAAGTGTAGTCGTTGGCAGTAAAGGGGTTGCCGTTATCGATACCAGTGGCAGCTTCAAAGTAGGTGCAGCATTACGGGCGGCCATTGCTGAAGTAACCAAGTTGCCTATTTTGTATGTCATAAATACACATGTGCATCCAGATCATATTTTCGGTAATGCAGCTTTTATAGCGGATAATCCACAATTTGTAGGGCACGCGAAATTAGCTCAAGCCATGCAATTACGAGAAGATGCTTATAAAAAGTTGAATGAGAAATACCTAGGTTCAGATGCCAAGGGTGCTGATGTCGTGATCCCCACTTTAGCGGTTAAAGATTCTGTTGAATTAGATTTAGGTAACCGCGTGTTAACAGTAACGGCACATCCAGTGGCACATACGAATACAGATGTAACCGTTATCGACTCGCAGACACAAACCTTGTTTACAGGAGACTTATTATTTATTGAGCGCACACCTGTATTAGAGGGGGATATTAAGGGGTTAATTGACGTGTTAGATACATTAAAAACTGATCAGGTTAAGCAAGTAGTGCCAGGGCATGGGCCACAGACTAGAGATTGGGAGCAGGCTATTAATGATGAGCAACGTTATTTGAATGTATTGTTAAAAGACATTCGAGCAGGAATAGCTAATGATATTAGTTTAGAGGATACGATGGATACTGCCGCCGCTAGTGAAAAAGATAAGTGGGTGTTGTTTGATGTGGCGAATCGAAGAAATGTGAATATTATTTACCCAGCGCTAGAGTGGGAATAAAAAAGCGGCCTAAGCCGCTTTTTTATTGGAATCAATCGCTTATTTTTTAAGGTTATCTAAACTACAAGCGGTTTGTGGATAAACACTGAGTAATAACATACCACCAGCGATGCCTAGGTATAAGAAAAACACTTCAGGGATGACTCTACCCAATACGAATGCCAAGCATAAAGCAAGTATGGCTAACACACGTGCAAATAACTGGGTTTTGAACCCTAACAATAAGCCTATGCCCGCAATTAACTGTACGAGTATTAATATAGGTGCAAAGATCGCAGGCAAACCGAATTGACCTAATGTGACCTGATATTGAACATAACCATCAGGGTTATTCATAATGGTGCTCAAGCGTAAGAGTACTAAACCTAAAAAAACGAGTGCGAGTAAAATTCGCGCTGCTGCTGTTTGATAATGTTGCATTATCCTATCCCCTAAAAATTCACATATTAAAATTATGCATGCATAATGCCTGTAAGCATTATGGACTGCAAGTATTACAAAAATTGACACCCGAATTTTATATTAAAGAAGTCACTTGGTCGACTCATGAGACGGCACTTAGGCTGGTTCGCGAACAAGTTTTTGTTGTTGAGCAACAGGTGCCAGAGGCAATTGAGTGGGATGGACTAGATGCAACCGCACATCATTTGCTGGTGTGTGATGTTCAAGCAGAAGCGATTGGTTGTGCACGCATACTGGATAACGGCAGTATTGGCCGTATGGCAGTGATGACAGGCTGGCGTGGGGTTGGCGTAGGAAAGTTACTGTTAGCACGAGCCATTGATCTGTGTAAGCAAAGAAAGTGTAAGAAAGTGACACTTTCGGCACAGACACATGCGGTTTTATTTTATGAGCAAGCAGGCTTTACTATCACCAGTGAGCCCTACCTAGATGCCAATATTTGGCACGTGGATATGCAACTAAACATTTAAGTCATATTATTAAAATTGTATAATCGTATAGTGCATGATTAAGTTAATTTTTAAAGGGTAATATATGTCAAAACCAGTCATTTTTAAAGCAGGCGAAGCAACGCTCTATACAGAAGGTAAAGATACATCGGCAGCAATGCCAGAAATTCTTATTGGTTCAGTTGATGGGCCAGTGGGTCAAGCATTTGCCAATATGATGGCGCAAAGCAAAGGTCATACGGCGATGTTTGCCGTGCGGGATTTAAACCAATTAGTACGACCTGCTTGTATGATGGCACCAAAAGTCACCTTGAAAGACTCTGCCAACATTGATCTATTCGGTGGTTTAGTACAGGCTGCGACAGCCGATGCGATTTTAGATTGTGTGATTGAGGGCATTATTCCTAAAGATCAAGTAAATGATTTATGTATTATTAGCTTGGTGTGGATAGACCCAGACGCAGTGAAAGACCCAAATTTAGATAAAGCAGATATGTATAAAAACAACTATGAAGCAACTAAGCTGGCGATTAAACGTGCATTGAATGATGAGCCTAGTATTGATGAATTGATTGCAAATCGTCATAAAATCAAGCATTGTATGTGGGAAGATAGCTGGGATCAGGAATAAATAAATTTTTTACTTTAACCTAAGTTAATTGGGAGACAATTATGTCTGAACTTAATGTATGTAAAGAGGCGTTCGATAAACTCTGTGAAGATGTGAATGCAGAGTCAAGAGCTGAAATTAAAGAAACAGATTACTGGTTATTTGAACTGGGTTTTCGTTCTGCGATTGAGGAGTTGCTCACGATTGCGGATGCGGGGGAACAAAGCAGAAAGTTTGTATCGCCGCGCTTTCAAATGTTGGCAGAGCGCATTTTACATTCGCGACTGCACTAAAATAAAAAAGTAGCTTCGGCTACTTTTTTTATAAGCAAAAACAAGACAAAGGTAATTATTCAATGGCCAGGTTATTATCAATATTCTTTTGCACGCTATTATTAATAGCCTGTGGCGAAGCTGAAAAATTACCCGCTATCCCAGCAGGATCAACCGTACTGATATTAGGTGATAGTTTAAGTTATGGTACGGGTGCAGATAAAGGGGAAGATTACCCAACGCTATTGGCAGCAAACACAGGTTGGAATATTATTAACGCAGGTGTACCCGGCGATACGAGCGCACAGGGTTTGGTTCGTTTACCTAACTTGTTAGAAGAGTACCAACCCAAAGTATTAATCCTAGTACTAGGTGGTAATGATTTTTTAAGAAAAGTGCCAAGTGCACAAACTAAAGAGAATCTAAAAACCATTATTCAAACAGCAAAATTAAAAAATATTTCTACTTTGTTAATTGCAATTCCAGACTATCAGCCAATTAAAGCCGCATTTGGAGGGTTATCCGATCATCCACTATATGCAGCACTTGCTGAAGAGACACAAGTACCATTAATAGAAGAGACTTTTACCAGTGTGTTATCTAAGGGCACGCTGAAGGCTGATCGTGTACATCCTAATGCAGAAGGTTATCGCCAAGTAGAGACGCTATTACGTGAGTCATTACAAGAAATAGGACTGTTAGCAGACTAAATAATACCCAGCCCTAACCAGATTCTTACGCTAACGTCCAAGCTAAGAAAACTGGCTCTTTTTTGTGAGATCAAATCACAAAGCTAAAACGGAGAGCTAATAGTAAATGCGCCACGGATGTCACCTTCTTTATAGCCTCGCGCTTGATCAGATGGATAGAGTGCATCCAACTTAGCGGTCACCTTTGAATCAATAGAGCTGCCATGACAAGCTAAGCATGCTGCAGAGGTGGGAATGGCTTTCATATACCGAAGTGTTGATTTTCCGTTGGAAACAACGACCTCGTGGTATTCCATTTTGGCAATATCTTCACCTGCCGCCTTACGTGTTTCAAAGTTCTGCAATACGTTAACTTCCCATGCATCAGGTAAATTGCCAACATTTCTAACCTTTAGAGAAGTTCGCGCTATTTCCCAGCCTTTATCCTTACCAATTTTAGCGGCAATCAGGGGCGCTTGAATATTACACACATTGACAGCTGCAACTGGCCCGCCTTCTTTCATAGCGGCTACTAATTGGCCTTTAAGTTGTTTACCAAACATTTTCACAGTAACGCGATTGTCAGCAACGGCTGCATCGACCTTGTCTGTTCCTGCACAGCCAATAGTTGAAGTAATCACCCAAGCTAGTACGACAAGCAATATATTTTTCATCTAGTTTTATGATTCATCTTAAAGTGGTTATTTTGCCCTAGTGCATTTGTCTTGTCATGTTTTCTTGAAATAAGCCAATACTTAAATGCCTGCTAACGCCGCTGGAGAAAATTATTAGCTTCTTAGTACGCATAAATGAACGGTTGATTGATTGATGCGCTTCAATCAATAACCAACAGCAACGAGTGCGGGGGCAATGAGTAGCACGATAACCATTGGCACGCTTTCCTTAATGACTTCAACATTTAAAG
>JAZGEZ010000071.1:0-10419 GCA_036479055.1 Methylophilaceae bacterium
GCGCGGGGTAGCCAGTGAGTTGATGGCCTTCTTTGGTAAAGGTGAGCGTGGCGGGCAAATCACCAAAGTCCCACTGTTTAATATCAGTTTTTTCAATATTATTAGTCGTGCCGCTTCTAAATGTTAATTGTGCAGCACTACCTAGCTGGTTCTTTAAGCCATGCCAATCACGTCCCATCCCTAGCTCACGCTGCTCTTCATCGATTACGCTAAAGTTCATGAAGAAATGCTCTGGCAGTTTATCAATCATAAAGTCATCAGCACCAAGCTTGAGGCTGGTTTGCTGCTGAATATACTCGACCAAGGCGGGCAAGATGGGTTGTGCGCCGACTTTAGCTGTTTCTAAAAACCCTGTTACAAAGTCTGGTACTGGCACGCAGACACGGCGGTAGGTTTTCGGCAGTATTTTAATCAGTGCGGTCACCTTTTCGCGTAACATACCCGGCACTAACCATTCGGCGCGTGTGGCATCCAACGGGTTGAGCAATGCAAGTGGGATGGTGGCCGTGACACCATCTAATACATGGCCTGGCTGGAAGCGATATTTGAGATTAATGGTCACGCCATCCATTGCCATGATCTCAGGAAACTGCGCTTCGGTCACACTATCGGCCGTGTGACGCATTAAGCCGTCTTTTGTTAAAAAGAGCAGTTTAGGGTTTTCTTTTTCGGCTTCTTTTCGCCATGCTTCAAAACCAATGCCATTGACGATTTCTTGCGGTACAACCTTGTCGTAAAAGGCCACCAGCGTATGCTCATCTACCAGCACATCCTGCCTTCTGGCTTTATGTTCCAATTCCTCAATTTCAGCGATTATGCTTCTATTTGCATTTAAAAATGGTGCTTTTGTGTCCAACTCCATATTAGCCAGCGCTTCACGCAAGAATATCTCATGCGAAATTTGCACATTAATCGGTCCGTAATGCACACGGCGTTTTGGCACCACCGTTAGGCCATATAAGCTCACGCGTTCCCACGCAGTGACTTGTGCTTTTTTTCTATCCCAACGCGGGTCGCTATAGCTGCTATTAGTAAGGTCGCGCGCTAGCGGTTCGATCCAGTCTGGCTCTATTTTCGCTACACAACGTGCATACAGCTTAGAAGTATCCACCAGCTCAGCAGCCATCACCCATTTTGGTCGGGTTTTCTTTAAGCAAGAGCCCGGTGCAACATGGAAGCGGATGCTGCGCGCCCCTGAGTAGGCATCATTATCGCCATCTTTAAACCCAATATTGCCGAGTAGCCCTGCCAGCAAGGCGCGGTGAATTTGTTCGTAGTTTGTTTCTTTAGTGTTGAGCTTAAATTGCATCTCTTGCACAATTTCTAAGATCTGCCGATATAGCTCACGCCATTCTTTTAAACGTAAAAAGGATAAGAAGTTTGCATGACATTGATTGAGTAAATCTTTATTCGATTTTTTGTTTTTAAACGCATCTTGATACCAATCCCAAATCTTAAGAAAACTCATAAAGTCTGAGCCTTCACCAGCAAACTTAGCATGCGCATTCGATGCGGCTTCGCGCTTATCCATTGGACGCTCGCGCGGGTCTTGCATACTAATCACACTGGCAATAATCAACACCTCTTGTAAACAGCCTTCTTTCTTCGCCGCCAGTATCATCCGGCCTACTCGTGGATCTAGTGGCAGTTTAGCCAACTGCAAACCTATGTCTGTTATTTTGCGCTCTGCATTAACCGCGCCTAGCTCTTGTAGCTGCAAGTAACCATCAGCAATCAAACGTGAGCTGGGCGCTTCAAGAAATGGAAAATCATCCACATTGCCCAACCTTAAAGCCGCCATACGTAGAATGACACTTGCGAGCGAGCTGCGAATAATTTCTGGATCCGTAAATTCAGAGCGATTGTTAAAGTCTTCTTCTGAATACAGGCGCACACAAATACCACTAGAAACACGACCGCAACGCCCTGCCCGCTGCTTAGCCGCGGCTTGCGATATTTTTTCTATTTGCAGCTGCGCCACTTTAGCGCGCGTGCTATAACGGCTTACCCTGGCTAAACCAGCATCGATGACGTATTTAATACCGGGCACCGTTAGTGATGTTTCCGCTACATTAGTTGCCAGTACAATACGGCGCTGACCTTTGGGCTTGAATATCTTTTGTTGGTCAGCAATGCCGAGTCGGGCGAATAGTGGCAACACTTCAATATTCTTTAACTTCGTCGAACGTCCCTGATATTTCCGCAAATGGTCGGCAGTATCGCGTATCTCCCGCTCTCCAGGTAAAAATACAAGAATATCGCCATCACCCTGTCGCAATAAGTCATCTGCCGCATCTAGGATGGCTTCTTCTATCGCTTCTTCTTCGTCATCTTCTGCTAGCCAACGCGCCTCCGTTTTACCTTTGCGCTTAATACCGTGCAATGACTTTACTTTGGTATCTTCTTCGTCATCAATATCATCATCTGGCACATTTTCGTGCGAAATGTACCCAGCCTTACCCAATGGGCGATAACGCACCTCTACTGGGTAAGTTCTACCGCTCACTTCGATAATCGGCGCATTCACCAGCTCACCATCTTTATTCTGCGTGGCGAAGTGTTGACCAAAGCGATCTGCATCTATCGTGGCAGATGTGACAATCACTTTTAGTTCAGGACGCTTTGGCAGCAGCTGCTTAAGATAGCCCAACAAAAAATCAATATTCAAACTACGCTCATGTGCTTCATCGATGATGATGGTGTCATAGGCGTTTAAGAACTTATCACCTTGCGTCTCAGCCAACAAAATACCATCAGTCATCAGCTTGATATAACTAGATTCTGATGATTTCTCGTTAAAGCGGACTTTATAGCCAACTGTTTCACCCAGTGATGAATCTAGTTCTTGTGCAATACGTGTGGCGACTGAGCGTGCAGCTATTCGGCGTGGCTGCGTATGGCCGATTAAACCTGACACACCCCGACCTAGGCCTAGACAAATCTTAGGTAATTGTGTGGTTTTACCCGATCCTGTTTCACCACAGACAATCACTACTTGGTGTTTTTGTATTGCCTCAGCAATCTCATCACGACGAGCTGATACGGGTAAATCTAACGGGTATTCTGGTTTGGGTAGTTTCGCCAGCCGTTGCATTAAACGCTGACTTGAACTTTGTACTTTACGTGCAATATCTATCAGCGACTTGTCGACTGATTTGTTTTTCTTCAACAGGTCTTTAGCTTGATGCAATCGCCTGCGCAAAGGAAAACGATCGATCAACATACAGCCTAGAAGTTGCTTTTCTAGGTGGGAGATTAGTTGTTGCGGCGTACTCATAAGGGCGTGATTTTACCACGCCCTAGTCTAGGAACCGCTTACCAATCTAGGTTTTGCGGCACTTCGGTGCCATTCAGTTCATGCCGAAAGTTTGAGCTGGCTTCATAGACTAACTTTCTAGCACGATTCAACGCGCCAATTGGGCGGTGCGCTTCTAGTGCATTCCATGGTGAGAAAGACAAGTTTTCACAAAACTGTTGTTGTTCTGGGGTATCGAACGTTTGTTTTAGGATGGAAATATTAGCCACAGGTATAAAAGGTGATTCTCTCTCTTTCCATAGCACTGTGGCATCTTCTATCGGCATTTGTTTAGAAACATTTTGTAGTTGCACTGCTAATTGCATACAAGCAGCATCTGATGCCAGCTCTTCTGCCAGCGTATGTTTAAGAAAATCAGGGTCATCTGGGTTGCGGTCCACTTCTGTTGGCAGTGGGTGGCAAGACTGCATTTTAAACTTCACATTATGCGGGCCGAGTTTATAAGCCGTGTTGCTGAAATACGTTGTCCAAAGCGGACTGTGGGGTGGCGCGGCATAAGCCGTGATTAACTGCCAAAGCTCTCTTATCCGCCATTTAAAAGGGTTGTAGCCTTGTAAAAAGTACTTGGGGTTACCTTTACTTGCAACAAACTTGTTGTAGTCATCAACGCTAGTCACAAAGAAGGCAGGACTGTTGTGCGCAATGAACTCTTGCGTAGTCCCTCCATTTAAATTAGTCTCGCCGTTTAGGTTTCCACCCACATTCAATAGTTTAATCGCCATGCCGCGGGCATCTTTGGCATTGTCATCACTTTTTGCCATATTAGACCCACTATTTGAGAAGCGAATCCATGCCTTGTGTTGTTGCCCAGGTTTTGCAAACACCCCATGCTGCAATTGCTGGTTAATGTCTTTGTTCACCTCCACAGTGGCTTTGACGCAGGCGTGGCCTTTTGCATGAACCCCGCGTGCGGCATAAGTGGTTTGCAAGGCACCGATAATATTCACAGACAAATCTGCCGCCACATTAATATCAGCTTGCTCGTTTTTAGGAATCACTTCTGCTGCTGTGACAACGGCATGCGTTTGCAAATGGTAGGCTAGAAATGTTGCCAGCAAAGCAGCCAACACCAGCAAAGCAATTAATATTCTTTTAATTATTTTCATCTGTTTTTTTAACGCCTCAAGTTCATGATAGGCTTCTCGATAAACAAGTACATCAATGCCGCAATGGTAAAACTGAGTATGCTACTAACAACAAAACCATAAAACAATATCTCGCCCATCGACCACGGATACTGTTCAGGCATGGTGACTGTTAAGTTAATCATCCCAGGGATAACAACAACCATAACAACTAAATGAATCAAATAAAGTGAATACGACAAACTTGCAATAGGATACCAAAATGACAGTGAGAAAAACGCACGCATCGCGTTTGCAATCACATGTTGCTGCAATAGCATGGCAATAATAATAAAACCAATACCAAGCGAGAACAACGTGCGGTTAAAAATATAGTAAAGAATATTAAGCGTAGGATACTGATCAAACCCTATTGAAAATGCTGGGAAAGCCATAAAAAACACAACCAATACAACACCCACAATCGTCAGCAACACCCCTGTTTTGGTATTGGCGATATGCTTGAGTTTTTCTTGATGAAAATGGAAATAATATGCGGCTAAACAACCAACCACTAAGCTGCCAAAGCGTGTGTGTAAGTTATCGTAAAAGACCGTAAAATAATGATTAAAATACACATCATTTAAGTAGACTTGGCTGGCTGGTGTGGTGCGAATGGTGTCGTCTAACAAAACAATGGCTATGCGGACAACAAATGAAATAAAAAATAGTGCAATCAGCACAATACTGGGGCTTTTTGCATACTTTAAAATGGCAATCAAAATTAATGGATAAATAAAATAAAACTGCTCTTCTACGGCCAAGCTCCAAGTCCAGCCAGCAGCTTGATGCCCATAATCAATAAAGTTATTTACGTATAGATAATTGGCCCATATCCATTCACTATTAGCACCTGACATGGACCAATAAACCGTGAGCATAAAATAGTACGCAGGTGTCAGGCGCAAGTAACGCCGCCAATAGAACCTTTTTAAATCAATCTTGCCAGTTTTGCTGTTTTCTCTCAGCAAGATGCTTGAAATCAAAAAGCCACTCATGACAAAAAACACATCCACACCTTTATCGCCATTCCACGCCCATGCCCAGCCTAACCCTAACTCACTCAGCATGCTGGTAATGTTTTCAGTCGGATGTGACAAGTGAAAAACTAAAAACGTATGGTAGACCAACACCAGCAAAATAGAGATAGCACGAATGCCATCAATAGAAGCATAGTTACTGGCCCTTCGTTGATAGATAGATTTAAAATTCTCTTTAAAAGAGAACGCTGCTTGCCATGCTGTCTTTGATGTGGCGATATCTTGTGACATAAGATAGGTTGGTTTGCCTTAGAGCGTTTTAAGGTACTCGACTAAGGCCCAGCGCTGTTCTTCAGTCAATGCTGGCTTACCATATGCACCAGTGCCGTACTCATGGCCTGCGTTGCTATTGCCAGGTAAGGTTGTATCAAACACAAAGTCATTATCCCCTGCGCCTAAAACATAACCCACATTCTTAGGGTCAAACTCCCAAGAACCTAAGTGGAAATGCTGATCTCTATCTTTTGTGGGTAGCAATAACTGATATAAGTTGGGGACTGAGCCATTATGTAAGAATGGCGCACTTGTCCAGACACCATTGAGAGGGCGTGCTTTATAAGCTAACAAGGACGCTCTAGATACTTCTTGCCCCTTCTCGACAATCTTACCATCTACATATTTAGGCGGACGCGTCACGTTAGGGTGGCCTAGCTTCTTCGCATCTCTTTTAGCTAAGTAAGCTTGCAACGGATTATTTTTAATCACGCCCACCATAATATTATTGGCTATATCGATAGCTGGCGCTTCGGCTCCTAGGGGCTTGCCTGCAAAGTAATACTTTGGACGCCCCTCAAACTTACCTGACTTCCCTCTAAAATCAATCGCATTTTCAGCCATCAACGGATCCGTCTTTATTTCATCCACCGTACTCATCCGTACTTGAATCAACCGCTTAGGGTTGGTTCGATCAATGTCTAAATGGCATTGCACACAATGTTGCTCATACAAGCCACGCCCTTGACTGGCAAGTTCAGCATCGATCTGAGGAAAGCTTTCTGGCCACAATGGAGAGTGTAGCGTACTGACTACATGCTCCAGCTTACGTAATTCACTCGTTTGAATAGAGGATGGATAACCCCCGTCAACAAGGCCTAACCAATGCGTTGTTTCGGTTTCTACTTCACCAAAAACACCAATCACTTCACCTATGTTTCTAGCCAGCGCACCAACCCCCGTATTAGATTGTGAGCCATTCCATTCCACATAGTCGTGCTGCGGCGTATCCCAAATATATGGAATGCTTGTCGGCGCTGTAAGTGCATTTCTATTGTCTTCCACCTCTGTTGCGAGTAATGCTTGATTTAAGATAGCACCGAAAGCATCTAAGCGTGTATACCCAGAGGGCACATCTGAATGGTTGCGTTGCATATGTTCAAAACGTTTTTTATAGGACGCCTGCAAACCTTCTTTTAATACTGACTTTTGTTTGTCTGATGCTTTGTCGCCTAAGATACGTTGCTGGAAACGATCAAACTTCTCAGCGTTATCTAACGTCACTTTTAATGATGCTGTAATATCCATTAAAAATTGATTTAGATGAAAAAATGCTTGGCCGCCATCAATGTGAATCGTCTCATTTTGATAGGTGATTTGTTGGGTATGGCAAGCAGCACAAGTAGGACCCATATAATCGCCATTACGTGTCAGTCCAATGGGCAAAGCATCTGGGTTGTTTTTGCTTTTTGATGCAGGGATCAAGCCCATACGCTTCATATTTGCATCGCTACGAAAGAGAGCTGTTGAGTTTTCTTGTTCCAAATGCAAAAAATAACCGTAAGGAACTAAACGCGAGCCTTGATCTGCAAAGTAGAAATACTCACGATCTTTTTCAGTCCAGTTTTGCTCAAGATAAGTCACCTTCTGCGATTTGTTCGCAACAACAGCCTGTGTCACTAGTGCTAGCGCACCAATAAGCGTAGTCAATAGTATGGTTTGTTTTAAATATTTCATCGCTAGCCTCTTTTACTCAATGGCATCTCTAGTGAGCAGTGTGTTTAATAAATTATCTTGAAAGTTCAGGTTGCCAGTCAAACTATTGTGAGATTCACACAAGAAAAAAGACTGCTTGATGGGCACGTTAATGTATTTGTGTCTTTTCACACTAGGGTCCAATGTGTTGCGTCCAAGCAATGAGGCTTTTGTTACGGATCCATCACCAGGCTCAAGTAACAATGCATCATAATCAACACCTTTTACTGGCTGTGTAATTTCCTCAGGTACCATGCGCACCATAGACTCCCCTCTCACCTCTTCCACAATAATTCTTGCGGAAGTTAATGAGCAGCCACCACCAAAAATAATAAGTTTGGGATGGTTTTCTGGTAACGGAATACTAAGCGACCAAACAAAACGTCTTGCACGCTCCAAGTTTCTTTCGAAATATTGATCAAAAGCTAATAGATGCTTTTCACCAGCCGCCTTATCTTCATAACCATCTAATATTCTTTGCCTTGCTTTAGGGTTAAAAATAGACCATTGGAAGCTTCGCCAAACATTGACATCAAACAAATCACGTTTAAGTGGTGTGCCATCACTTTTCACAATCCAGTTAACAAGTGGATGTGGGAACAGCTGATACAAGCTAGGCATGCTCGCCAATGTCTCAGTGCCAATTTGATTAATGCCGATATCCACACCTTGAATAAACAAATTAAGTGTCTTTACCGAACCTAAATTAGGCGTGCCCAGTAGAATGACACGTCGCACACGTTCAGCGCCAAACATCGTTAACTTTTGATCAAAATCGTTATCGCCGACAACATCTTGTTTTCCATAACGAATATAGTAACGTGTTATTAACCCGCCCATACTATGGGCAACGATATCAACTTTCAGCTTAGAATCATTGTAATCCAGCCTAATTTGTTCAATAAAATCAGCTAGCTGAGCAGAACTAATAACATTATCTTGCCGCCAGTCATAATGAAACACATAATAGTTCTTGTGCTTAGGGTTGATCTTCTCACCCACCTGAGAAAGCTTGTAGCCACCCGTCTCTGATAGCGTACGCACAATTTTTCCATAAAAATCCTTACCAACAGCACCATCTGATATTTCATAGGCAATGGCTTTACTCGGTAGCGGCTCTAACGTTTTTGGATTAATGCCATAAGCAATATCCGAGTAATCATGAAACAATAATCGGCTAATAGCTCCTGGCCAAAGGTCTTCCTGTGTTTCTGAGTCTTTAAGTTTACTTCCAAGCACGCCATGGATAAAAATAACTGGCGGTTGATCTTCAACCATCATGGACTCCATATAAAGCCGGTGTAAATCAGGTTTAAAGACTTCATTTTTAGCGAAAATACCTGCTAAAAAAACACTCACCAGCACAATGCTTGCGACAGTATATTTGCTCAGAAATACTTTTTTAAACGCTTTATATGTGAACCTAAGCATAGTTTGTTATGAGTACCTTCTATTGATTAAATAGTCTACCTAAATTAATATTACCTAAGCAACATAATGATGCTTATCGTGAACATTTATTTAGTCTGCTAACGCTTGCTCGCATTACAAAAACGTTGAAATTACCATCAAGAAATAAAGCGATGCTGCATTTCTTCCAAATTAAACGCTTCTAATATAGCGCCTAGTCTTTCACGTGCATTTTTCCGCTTTTGTCCTGTGTATTTAGCAATAATCAATTCATTTTTTAGTGAATGCTCCCAACCGACCAGTTCAGTTACTGTCAGGCTATATCCAGCCGATTCTAACTGTAGGCAACGCAACACATTGGTAATGTGGCTACCAAACTCACGCGTATGAATAGGATGGCGCCATATCTCAGACAATGACGTTTTACTTAAACTCTCAGCCTTGTTTTTGCGCATTACTTCAGCCACCTCTGCTTGGCAACAGGGGACTAACACTATATATTGTGCTTGCTTTTTTAGGCCAAATTGAATGGCATCATCCGTCGCCGTATTACAGGCATGTAGTGCAGTGACAACCTCTACTTTGTCAGGGATGCTAGGTGATGTCATGGATTCTGCAACACTTAAATGCTCAAAAGCCATCCGTTCAAAACCACACTCTTTTGCTAACAGCTTAGATTTTTCAACTAAATCTGCGCGTGTTTCTATGCCAACCACTTGCCCTTTTGGTAGCTGCTTAAGCAACAAATCATACAATATAAAACCTAAATATGATTTACCTGCACCATGGTCAACCAAGGTAGGATTCTCCTGCTTAGTCAACACATCACTTATTAATGGCGCTATAAAATTGACCAAATGGTATACCTGCTTAAGCTTACGTCGACTATCTTGGTTAAGCTTGCCATCTCTTGTCAATATATGCAGCGCTTTGAGCAGCGGAATTGATTGGTTAGGTTTAACTTCTGGCGGTAATTGCATGCCATCTATTTTATATTGCCGAGTGTCCATAAAAGCATTTAATAAAAAATATTTTTCTCATAAACTTAAAGCAACTTTTCATGCCTTTAGAATCTAAGGTTTTCTCATCAGCATCCGTTATAAATACAAGCCTAGTTTTATATATTTAATACCATAAAAGGTACCTAACATTCTGGCATTGTTTTTGCTTAATTTATATAACAATATTAAATGATTTTATTATGCGCAAATCAAAAACTAAACCTTATCGTCTTAAAAAGAAAATCCACAATGGATTAACGCTTATTGAGCTTATGATTGTAATCGCGATTATCGGTGTAATTGCTAGCATAGCTCTCCCCAGTTACCAAGATTACACGGAAAAAGCTCGCGTCACGCTAGCGGTAGCTGATATTGCATCAATAGCAATCAAAGCTGAAGCTTATTGGAATGATGAAAGGGCCTACCCTGCCAGCCTTGCAGATATTGGTGAAGCAGGTAAGCTAGACCCTTGGGAAAACCCATATCAATACCTCAACTTATATAATAAAAAAGGTAAAGGCGGCAATCGTAAAGATAAAAAACTTAACCCTCTAAATTCT
>JAZGEZ010000072.1:0-8185 GCA_036479055.1 Methylophilaceae bacterium
CAGCTAGGCCGCTTCTTTGTGATTGCTGCACATGAGATGGGCTACCAAGTAACGGTGTTAGACCCTAGTAAAGACAGCCCGGCAGGCAAGATTGCTGATGTGCATTTATGTGCAGACTATGATGATGCAAATGCGTTAGCAGAAATGGCAAAAACTTGCGTTGCCGTAACAACGGAATTTGAAAATGTACCTGCAAGCACTTTAGATAAACTGGCTGAGTCAGTAACCGTCAGGCCTTCTGCCGCAAGCGTCTCTATAGCACAGAACCGCGTATTAGAAAAAAACTTCATTAAAAGAGCTGGCTTGCCAGTCGCCCCATTTACCGTTATTAACAGCGCTGCAGATGTACCTGCAGATGAAAGTGACCTGTACCCCGCAATTTTAAAAGTCGCTCGATTCGGTTATGACGGCAAAGGCCAAGCACGGGTTAAAAATAAAGCCGAAACACTCGCTGCTTTTGAAGATTTTAAGCAAGAGGTCTGCGTGTTAGAGCAAATGATGCCGCTAGACTTAGAGATCTCAGTCATCTTGGCACGTGATGCGCAAGGTGAAGCGATCAGTTTTCCTACCGTAGAGAATGACCACCTTAACGGCATTTTGGACGTTAGCATTGCGCCCGCTAGGACTACTGAAGTTGTGAAAGCACACGCACAAGCGCTCGCTAAAAAGTTAGCGCAAGAATTAGATTACGTTGGCGTGTTAGCAGTGGAGTTCTTTTTGGTTGGTTCCCAATTATTGGTTAATGAAATCGCACCAAGGCCGCATAACTCAGGCCACTACACAATAGATGCCTGTGTCACCAACCAGTTTGAACAACAAGTGCGTACGCTAGTGGGTTTGCCTTTAGGTAGCACGGCTTTACATAGTAGTGCTGTCATGGTGAATATACTGGGTGATAGCTGGGTTAACAATGAAGAGCCTCTTTGGAAAAAGGCTTTTGCG
Source organism: Methylophilaceae bacterium (assembly GCA_036479055.1). Taxonomy (GTDB): domain Bacteria; phylum Pseudomonadota; class Gammaproteobacteria; order Burkholderiales; family Methylophilaceae. The sequence goes on from JAZGEZ010000072.1 coordinate 943, forward strand.
CATATAGATTTAAAATTACATCTTTACGGTAAGGCTGAGCCACGTAAGGGTCGTAAGATGGGGCATTTTACTGTGATCAATCAAGACCGAAAAACAGCACTTAATAGTGCATTGATCGCACGCGGTGAGTTAAATATAGGTTAGAGCCTTAACAAAACAAAAAAGCCGAGCTATGCTCGGCTTTTTTGTTGAATGGGAGCAGACTTACTTGCCGCCGTCCAATTTGTCTTGCAATGCTTTTAATTCATCCATTTTGCCATCGCGCGCTAACGCAGCTTGTTGTGGCCATGTGTCTGGTTTGTGCATGGTGTAACGTGAGCCTGCAGCGGCTAGAATTTCTGAAAGTTTTTCTACTTTAGCATCAGCTAGGTCAGCAAAAGTTGCAATACCATCAGCAGTGAGCAATTCAGCGATTTTTGGACCAACGCCTTCAATTGTTGTTAACTTGTCTGCTTTGCTTGCAGCTGGTTTCTTCGCTGCTGCCGGCTTCTTGGCTGCTACTGCTTTTGGTGCTGCTTTAGCCTTAGGTGCTACCTTCGCTTTAGGGGTAGGTGTTTTCTTAGCTTTAGCTGCCGCTTTAGGCGCAGTGCCATCCATGGCTTTAATCGCAGCGCTTAAGCGACTCTTGTGACGAGCCGCTTTATTTTTGTGGATAATTTTCTTATCAGCAATCCGATCAAGCACACTTACGTTCTCAGCATATGCAGCAGTTGCAGCAGCTTTGTCGCCTGAGTCGATTGCTTTCGTTATTTTTTTCATTGCAGTACGCATTTCAGAGCGTAATGCTGCATTGTGTAAGTTAATCTTTACGGATTGGCGTGCGCGTTTGCGAGCCTGTGCTGTGTTTGCCATAAGTGCTTTGTCCTAATGCTATATTTAATAGTATGAGTATGTTAGATACGAAACCGTGCATATTAGTGTTTTTTGGTAATATTTGCAAGAAATAAAGTCAATTTAACTGTAACTAAATATTGTCTAGTAGCCATGCTAAAATCTCAGCAGACATTAAACCTTAAAAAAACACCCATCAAACGAATCTACTAACCATTCATGAATTTGCTTAAGACATTATTTACCGTAGGTAGCATGACTTTTGTGTCGCGCATCCTTGGTTTTGTACGTGATACTTTGATTGCACGTGTGTTTGGGGTAAGTATGGTGACGGATGCCTTTTTTGTTGCGTTTAAGATTCCTAATTTGTTGCGCCGTATTTCTGCAGAGGGTGCATTTAGCCAAGCGTTTGTGCCTATCTTGGCAGAATACAAAATGCAACGCTCTCAGGATGAGACTAAAGCGTTGATTAACCATGTCGCTACTTTACTAGGGCTGTTTCTGGTCGTGCTGACAATTCTAGCCATGTTGGCGGCGCCGTGGGTGGTGCAGATTAGTGCGCCTGGTTTTGCGGCAGATGCGACAAAGTTTGATTTAACGGTTGATTTGTTGCGCATTACATTTCCGTATATATTCTTTATCTCATTGGTGTCATTATCTGGCGGCGTTTTGAACACGTATGGTAATTTTTCTACGCCAGCATTCACGCCTGTTTGGTTAAACATATCCTTTATAGTTGCCATGCTATTCATCGCACCTTATTTCGATAACTCAATCCGCGTATTGGCTTGGGCGGTGTTTGTTGGTGGCATATTGCAATTGCTTTTCCAATTGCCGTATCTTGGTAAGTTAGGACTGATTCCTAAAGTTGTATTTGATTTAAAAGATGAAGGTGTTTGGCGTGTTCTTAGATTAATGGGGCCAGCAATATTTGGTGTATCTGTTGCACAGATATCACTATTAATTAACACTATAATTGCCTCATTTTTAGTGAGTGGTAGCGTTTCGTGGTTGTACTTTGCTGATCGTTTAATGGAGTTTCCAACGGGCTTGCTAGGGGTTGCGCTAGGAACAATCCTGCTTCCGAGCCTTTCTAAGAGTGTAGCGGATGGAAATGATGAAGAATACTCACAGTTGTTGGATTGGGGTTTACGTTTAACCTTTATGCTAGCGCTACCAGCAGCGGCCGCATTGTTTGTCCTTGCCGTTCCCTTAGTCACCAGTTTATTTAAATACGGTGCCTTTACCGCACATGATGTCAGTATGACTAAAGTTGCATTAATGGCCTATAGTCTAGGGCTATTAGGTTTGATTCTAATTAAAGTTCTTGCGCCAGGCTTCTATTCAAGACAGAACATTAAAACGCCAGTTAAAATTGCGATTTTTACCTTGGTTATTACGCAGTTAATGAGTGTGTTTTTTGTGTTTGTGCTAGATTTTAAAGAATTTAAACATGCAGGTTTAGCGTTGGCAATTGGTTTGGGTGCTTGTGCAAACGCAGGCTTGTTGTTTTACAATTTACGCAAAAATAGTCTATATCAGCCACAGGCTGGCTGGCCGTTCTTTATACTGAAGTTAGTGCTGGCTGTCATTGTAATGGCTGTTTCTGTGCGTTTTGCGGCAGGGGCAGATGCTAATTGGCTTGAGTATGGACTGTTAGAAAAAGTAATACGGTTGCTAGGCTTGTTACTATTAGGACTGGGAACCTATTTTGCGATGCTGTGGTTGATGGGCATACGTATACAAGACTTTATGCGCCGTACGACAATTTAACTACATGTATTTAATATAGATGCAGATATACAGACATATTCCTTCATCCAGTGCCGCGCCGCATGCTTTGGCGATTGGTAATTTCGATGGCTTACATTTAGGCCATCAGGCATTACTGGCAAAAACGGTTGAGGTGGCTAAAAGCCAGCAGCTCAGACCTGCTGTCATGACGTTCGACCCGCATCCACGTGAGTTTTTTACCCCTAAAAATGCCCCAGCACGCCTTTCTTCTCTACGAGAAAAGTTAGAGTACCTAGGCGAGGTTGGCATAGAAGATGTATACGTATTGCGTTTTAATCAAGTATTTTCAGCGATTAGTGCGCAAGACTTTATGCACCAAATATTACAGGCGTCACTCAATGCAAACACCATTTTAGTTGGCGGTGATTTTTGTTTTGGTGCGAAGCGAAAAGGTACGGTGCAAGATTTAATGGCGGCTGGTTTTAATTTAATTGATTTTCCGCAGGTGGAAATCAGTGGGATGCGTGTTTCCAGTACTTTGGTTAGGCAAGCCCTTGCAGACGGAGATTTAAAGCAAGCACATGGTTACTTGGGGCGCCCTTATAGTATTAGCGGCAAAGTGGTGCATGGCGCCAAACGGGGTAGACAACTGGGCTACCCAACGGCGAATGTGCATATGCGGCATGAGCGACCTGCCTTAACAGGTGTTTATGCGGTAAAATTGGACGGACGAAATGGTGTTGCGAATTTAGGTGTAAGACCAACCATCGTGGGTGTTCCTAAATTACTGTTAGAGGTGTATATATTTGATTTTAATGGTAATTTGTACGATAAGCATGTACATGTACAGTTTTTCCATAAATTACGCGATGAAATAAAGTTTCCAAATTTGGAGGCGCTCAAAGCGCAAATTGTAGTAGATGTAGATAACGCACAAGATTTTTTTGAACAAAAGATTTTAAATATTAAGAGTAAGTAAAAACGGATTAGAAAATTAAGCATGACCGATAGTAAAAAAGAAAAACATAAGCTCAACCTGCCAGAAACCGCATTCCCAATGCGGGGTAATTTGGCGAAACGAGAACCTGACTGGCTAAAAGGCTGGCAAGATAAAAAGCTTTATCAAAAAATTAGAGAGGCACGACAAGGCGCAAAGAAATTTATTTTGCACGATGGGCCTCCATATGCGAATGGTGATATACATATCGGCCATGCGGTTAATAAAATCCTAAAAGACATCATCATTAAATCTAAAACCATGAGTGGTTTCGATGCACCCTATGTACCGGGCTGGGATTGCCACGGTTTGCCCATTGAGTTGGTGGTGGAAAAAAACCATGGTAAAAATATCGACCCTGCAAAATTCCGTGCGCTTTGCCGTGAATATGCCGCTGAACAAGTGGAAAAACAAAAGAAAGATTTTATTCGTCTTGGGGTGCTAGGTGATTGGGGCAATCCGTACTTAACAATGGATTTCAAAACGGAAGCCGACATCATGCGTGCTTTGGGTGGCATTCATGAAAATGGCTACCTGTATCAGGGTAGTAAGCCAGTTCACTGGTGCACGGACTGCGGCTCAGCATTGGCTGAAGCTGAAGTAGAATATGAAGATGTTAATTCGCCTGCCATTGATGTGGGATTTAAGTTTGCAGATAACGCAGCGTTAAGTAAGGCGTTTGGTGTCGAAGTCAGTGGTGATGCATTTGCTGTGATTTGGACAACCACCCCTTGGACGTTGCCTGCCAACCAAGCGGTGAGTGTGCATCCTGAGTTTGATTATGACTTGATGCAAACAAGCAAAGGCCTGTTGGTTTTAGTACACGATTTGGCTGCGGCGACATTAACGCGCTATGAAGAAGGGAGTGCTGAAGTTTTAGGCTCATGTAAGGGAGGCGCACTGAATGGTTTGTTGTTACAACACCCTTTTGAGAGCCGTCTAGTGCCTGTGGTTTGTGGTGACCATGTCACGACCGAAGCGGGTACGGGCTTAGTGCATACCGCAGCCGCGCATGGTAACGATGATTGGTTAATCATGCGCGCTAACTACCCAGAAGATAAGCCTCGTGTACTCATGGGTGGCGATGGTCAGTTCTTCGAAAGTGATTTGGTTGAGTTTGCACCGATTCGTGGTTTAAGCCGTAAAGAAGCGAATAAAGTCATTTTAGAAAATATGACAGACAGCGGTGCGCTGATTGCTAGCGCCCGTTTAAATCACAGCTTCCCACATTGTTGGCGTCATAAAACACCACTCATGCAATTGGCGACGCATCAATGGTTTGTAGGCATGAATGTACAAGGTAATGGTGGAAAGTCATTGCGTGAACATGCTGATGTTGCGGTTGAGAATACAGCGTTCTATCCTGCCTGGGGTCGTGCACGTTTAGAAGGGATGATTAAAACACGTCCAGATTGGTGTGTATCACGGCAGCGTAACTGGGGCGTGCCGATGCCATTGTTTGTGCATAAAGAAACGGGTGAGTTGCATCCGAAAACAAGCGAGCTGTTAGAAGCGGCTTGTATATTGGTTGAGAAAACAGGGGTTGAAGCGTGGTTCTCACTTGATGTTAATGCTTTCTTAAATCAACATGCGCCAGACAATGCAGAACAGTATAAAAAAGTAACCGACACGTTAGATGTGTGGTTTGACTCGGGGACGACACATGTATCTGTGTTGAAGCGCCGAGAAGCATTGCACTGTCCTGCTGATTTATATCTTGAAGGTTCAGATCAGCATCGTGGCTGGTTTCAGTCTAGCTTATTAACAGGCTGTGCAATTGATGGCCGTGCACCATACGATGCTTTGCTAACACATGGTTTTGTGGTGGATGGCAGTGGCAAAAAAATGAGCAAGTCCAAAGGTAATGTTGTTGCGCCGCAAAAAGTAATGGACACTTATGGCGCGGATATCTTACGTTTATGGGTTGCGAGTACGGATTATTCGGGTGAGCTGACGATTTCTGATGAAATTCTTAAACGTGTCTCAGATAGCTATCGTAAGATTCGTAATACATTGCGTTTCCTTTTGGCAAACGTTGAAGACTTTGATGCTACAACACAATCAGTGCCATATGAGGCGTTATTAGAAATTGACCGCTATGCGCTAGGGGTGCTGGCTGATATGTCCAAGACGTGTAAGGCTGCCTATGATGGGTATGAATTGCACCGTGTTGGACAGGCGTTATTACATTTCTGCGCAGAAGATTTAGGCGCATTTTATTTAGACATTCTTAAAGACCGGTTGTACACCAATGCGGAAGATTCGACTGATAGGCGTGCCGCGCAAACGGTATTACTTAAAATTACACAAGTGTTGGCAGGCCTGATGGCGCCGGTGTTGAGCTACACCGCTGAAGAAGTGTGGCAAACACTAAACCCAGAAACAGACGATTTTGTGATGCTGCATAACTGGTCTGATGCCGACGATTTAATTACGCCAGTTGAATATGCTGATTACGAACAAAACTTAAAGGCTAAGTGGGAAAGTATTCGTACGATTAGAGCGGAAGCGGCCAAAGAAATTGAGGTGGTTCGTGGTACGGGGCAAGTGGGTTCTTCATTGCAGAGTGAGCTCACATTCTATGTGGTACAAGAGACTTTCGATGCATTGAATAGCTTGGGTGATGACTTGCGGTTTGTGATGATTGCATCCAGCGCAACAGTGAACAAAGTCGCTAGTGAAGCTGAGCAAAAAATCGTAGTCACACCAAGTGCTCATGAAAAGTGCGGCCGTTGTTGGCACTATCGTGCAGATGTAGGTGCGAACGCCAAGTACGCAACGATTTGTGAGCGTTGTGTGAGCAACTTATTTGGCGCTGGAACGTCACGTAAACATGCTTAAATCTAAGCTCAATCAGTATTTCAGCTTAAGCGCAATCATTGTCGCATTGGATTTGTATACCAAACATTTAACGCAACAAGCATTTCAGCTAGGTGACAAGTTGAAAGTAAACTCATTTTTTGACTTGGTGCGTTATCATAATGAAGGTGCTGCATTCAGCTTTTTGGCAGATGCTGGTGGTTGGCAAAAGTGGTTTTTTACAGCTGTGTCAGTTGTGGCCAGTTTTTTTATCGTTTATTTATTAAACAAGCATCGTGATGAAAAGTTATTTTGTTGGGGTTTGGCATTAGTGCTGGGTGGCGCAATCGGTAATTTATATGACCGTGTTACGCTGGGTTATGTCGTCGACTTCTTATCATTTCACGTGAATGATTGGTATTGGCCTGCTTTTAATGTAGCTGATAGTGCAATCTGTGCTGGTGTTGGGCTATTGTTATGGGATAGTTTTAAACCGAAAAAAGGATAATGCGCGCATATGCCTGATTGGAAAAAACTGATTGCTGGGAAAACAGCCATTGCCAAAAAAGGGAATACACCTGGAAAAATAAACGACAACGCGCGCATTCCGGCTGGACAAAAGCAGGTGACTAACTTTCCCATACTGGATATGGGTATCAAGCCAGAAATCTCAACAAGTAAATGGCAGCTTAAAGTCTTTGGGTTGGTAGAAAAAGAGCTGGCGTTGGACTGGCAAGCTTTTCAAGCGCTCAACCATATTACAGATGTATCGGATTTCCATTGTGTGACGCGTTGGAGCCAGTTGGATATGGACTGGGAGGGCGTACGTGTGCGTGATGTATTAGAAATGGCGATGCCGTTAAGCAATGCCAACTTCGTTAC
>JAZGEZ010000073.1:0-6518 GCA_036479055.1 Methylophilaceae bacterium
CGAACAATATTGTAATTGGGTGTTTCCAAGTGGATGTTTGGAATTAATACAACTTCAACACCCATTATCTGTTCTATTTTATGAATGTCTGCTCGTTTTTCATTTAGCAGGAATGTTGCGGCATCGACTGGCAGCTGTACCTGAATCACTGCACTGTTGTCTTTCATTGCTTCCTCTTGTGTAATGCGCAAGATATGCAAAGCAGTAGACTCAATGCCACGTATATGGCCGGTGCCATGGCAGCGAGGACAAGCGCCATGGTTGCCTTCACCTAGGCTAGGGCGTAAACGTTGACGTGATAGTTCTAGTAACCCGAAGCGTGAAATTTTACTTGTTTGTATGCGAGCACGGTCAGCATGTAATTCATCACGAGTACGGTTTTCCACCTCGCGCTGATTGCGTTGTTTTTCCATATCGATAAAATCAATCACAACTAAACCACCTAGGTCACGCAGCCTTAGCTGACGAGCCACTTCTTCTGCTGCTTCAAGGTTGGTATTTAATGCGGTTTGCTCAATATCGGCACCTCTAATTGAGCGGCCAGAATTAACATCGATAGAAACGAGTGCTTCAGTATGATCAATGACGATGGCACCACCGGAAGGTAAGTGCACTTCACGTGAAAAAGCGGTTTCAATTTGATGTTCAATTTGGAAGCGAGAGAAGAGGGGCGTTTCATCCTCATATAATTTTACGCGTGATACATTTGCAGGCATAACATGGTTCATAAACTGTATTGCTTGTTCATGAACATCAACCGTGTCAATCAGAATCTCACCAATGTCAGCACTAAAGTAATCACGGATAGCGCGGATAACTAAGCTACCTTCTTGGTAAATTAAGAAGGCACCTTTTTGAATGGTAGAGGCATCTTCAACGGCCGTCCAAAGTTGCAACAGGTAATCTAAATCCCATTGTAGCTCTTCAGCATTGCGGCCAATGCCGGCAGTGCGAGCGATAATACTCATGCCTTTAGGCATTGTTAATTGCGCTATGGTGTCACGCAGTTCATCGCGCTCTTCACCTTCTACTCGACGAGAAACACCGCCACCACGTGGGTTATTCGGCATTAATACTAGATAACGACCAGCAAGTGAGATGTAAGTTGTCAAGGCGGCGCCTTTACTGCCTCTTTCATCTTTATCTACCTGGACAATCAGCTCTTGACCTTCTTTAATGACGTCTTGAATGCGCGCTTTTCCGCCAGCTTCAGGCTTCTTAGTAAAGTGAACCCGCGAAATTTCTTTAAAGGGTAAGAAGCCGTGGCGCTCTTGGCCGTAGTCGACAAAAGCGGCTTCTAAAGAGGGTTCTATCCGTGTAATAACCCCTTTGTAGATATTGCTTTTTCGTTGTTCTTTTCCTGTGTGTTCAATGTCTAGGTCAACCAGTTTTTGACCGTCAACGATTGCAACGCGAAGCTCTTCAGATTGCGTTGCATTAAATAACATGCGTTTCATTATTTACTCCCGCGCTCAGCAGGCAGATTTGGAGGAGCTAAAGCACTGAAGGTATATTTTTTACTAGCGCTGCTAGCAGTGTCAAGGCACTTTAATTAAGTAACCATTTGATTTAAATTGCTATTTAAGTGATGCAAGTTTGTCGTTGCTTTAGTTAAACAATCCTTGTTGGTGACTATAGACACCTATACTTTGACGGTTTATATATGGCTGTCAAAAGCAAATGATTGATTAAATATCACTTAATATACTTAAAAACTTAATGCCTCGCGGCTATAAATTCGTTAAAATTGGGTCTTCAGCAAACTTTAGTCGCACTTTATTTTATTTTTATCTGCAGCGGCTAGAGCGCAATTATCTTATCGCTACTTAAATATATGGCGAGCGGTATTAACCAAGTGTTCTTTAAAACTAATGTTCTTTAAAACTTAAGTATTCTAGTGTCGTTAATGTAGTTTTATCTAATATTACAACGACGGATAGAGTATAGGCTTTATTAAGATTTTAAGCAAAATATATGGCACAAGTAAGTGAAAATAAACAGATAAGTGAACATGCAGCAGCCCAAATTCTAGTTGATGAGGCCAGTGAGGGCCAGCGTGTCGATAATTTTTTAGCTAAAATTCTTAAAGGGGTTCCTAAAAGTCACATCTATCGGATTTTACGCAGCGGGGAAGTGCGCGTGAACAAAGGACGTGTTGCGCCAGCGCGCAAACTTAGCTTAAACGATATTGTTCGCGTGCCACCAATACGTGTTTCAGCGAAGTCTAAAGCGCTTGAACAGCGCGCGCCAGTAATTTCCAAGTTTGAAAATGCTGTTGTTTATGAAGATGAGGCGATGTTAGTGATTAACAAGCCTGCTGGGTTTGCTGTACATGGAGGTAGTGGAATAAGTCGTGGTGTTATTGAGCAACTTCGCTTAGAACGCCCGCAGGCTAAATTTTTGGAGTTGGTGCATCGGCTTGACCGCGAGACTTCAGGCGTGCTCTTGCTAGCAAAAAAACGGGTAGCCTTAGTTGCGCTACATGATGCAATCCGTGCGAATCAAACGGATAAACGATATTCAATCTTGGTTGCGGGTGAATGGAAAGATGTAAAAAAGAGAGTAGTGCTGAATTTGCAAAAATATGTTTTACCTAGTGGTGAACGGCGTGTCAATGTTGTCACAGATAAAGCAAAAGATAAGTTTAACGAAGCGAAGGTTTCAGAAACTATTTTTTATTTAAAGCAATCTTTTGAGGGGTTTAGCCTGTTAGAAGCTAAGTTAATCACAGGGCGCACCCATCAATTGCGCGTCCAACTCGCACATTTAGGTTTTCCCATTGCCGGGGATGACAAATATGGCGATTTTGACCTGAATAAAAAATTACAGAAGAATGGATTGAAACGTATGTTTTTGCATGCTAGTGAAACAAAATTTCAACATCCTGTCTCTAATGAAAGGTTACGCTTGCTGGCGCCTTTGCCAACAGCGCTAGCAAGCTTTGTTAAGAGCCTACAAAATAGAAAGTTTGAGTGAGCTAAAAATAAATGAAAAAACAATTTGACTTAATTGTATGGGATTGGGATGGTACTTTAGCTGATTCTACAGGCATGATTGCATCAGCTATTGTGAAGGCGGCAAGCGAGGTTGGTTTGCCAGCGTTAGCGCTACAAGCAGCTCGTAATGTAATTGGGCTTGGTCTGCGAGAATCCATCTACAACCTATTTGGCGATATTCCTGTCGCACAATCGCAAGCATTTGCAGCGAAATACAGAGCAAATTATTTCGCAGGCGAGAAAGAAATTCCGTTATTTGAAGGTGCACAAAAGCTAATTACTGAGTTAAGCCGGCGAGGACATAAGCTAGCTGTTGCCACCGGGAAGAGTCGTCATGGCCTTAGCCTAGCATTAGAACGGTCAGAATTTGCCAACTACTTTCAAGCAACAAGGACAGTTGATGAATGTTTTTCTAAACCCCACCCTCAAATGCTCGATGAATTGATGGACGCGCTGGTAGCAACACCTGAGCGAACGTTAATGATCGGCGACAGTACATACGATTTGGAAATGGCAAAGAATGCTGGCATCCCATCGTTAGCAGTGACTTTTGGTGCGCATTCTGGTGAAAAACTGCTAAAGTACAACCCAAAAGAAATTTTTAATCAATTTAGTGATTTAAGCGAATGGCTACTTAATAATGCCTAACGAAACAATTGAATTTAAGAGCGCCGACTTGCAGGAGAGATCATCTGGGTTGCGCTTTAGTTTGCCGCATTTAGGTGAGCATGCCACAGGATTTGTTGTGCGATTTAATAGCAAAGCACATGCTTATGTTAATCAATGCGCGCATATGCCAGTTGAGCTGGATTGGAATGAGGGTGAGTTCTTTACGTTAGATAAAGATTTTTTGATTTGTGCGACACATGGTGCGCATTATGAGCCGAATACAGGGTATTGTGTTTATGGGCCTTGTAAAGGCAAGCGTTTGCAACCCTTAGCCGTGACAGAGGAAAATGCGCAGGTTATCATCCACATTGATAAGGCTGAAGAGCCTAAATAAAAGAAAACTACCAATAGGAAATACAACTATGTCAGAAGATACAGGCACTGAAGATAGCGTTTGGCAAAAAAACATGATCGAAAGGCTGGCGCTGTCAGGCTTGAAAGAGCAGCAAGCTGCTAGGCGCTGGGGCATCTTTTTCAAGATCCTTTTATTCTTATACTTGTTTACTGTTCTTTCTTATGCTGTGGGCTGGGTTGTTAAGGATGGGAAAGCGGCAGTTGGTGAGCATACTGCACTCATTGATATTGCCGGCGTTATTCAGGCTGGAGGGGAGGTCAATGCGGACGCTGTAATCAGTAGCCTAGCTGATGCTTATGATGACAAAGGGACTAAAGGCATTATTTTTCGCATTAACAGCCCAGGTGGCAGCCCAGTACAGGCGGGTATTATTAATAAGGAAATCCAGCGTCAAAAGAAATTGCACCCTAAAATTCCTGTGTACGCAGTCGTAGAAGATATTTGCGCTTCTGGCGGGTACTATATTGCTGCAGCTGCAGATAAAATTTATGTAGATCAAGCCAGTATTGTCGGGTCGATTGGTGTGTTAATGGATGGTTATGGTTTTACTGGCGCAATGGAAAAAATGGGTGTGGAACGCCGGTTATTAACTGCGGGCAAAAATAAAGCCATGTTGGATCCATTTTCACCAGTTAACCCTGAGCACCAAGCTTTTGCACAAGAAATGTTGGATGAGATTCATGAACAATTCAAAACAGTGGTTAGGCAAGGCCGTGGTGCACGTTTGAAGGAAACGTCAGAAACCTTTAGCGGTTTGTTTTGGAGCGGTGAGCAGAGTATTCAAATTGGGTTGGCCGATGCTTTTGGCAGCACAGATTATGTGGCTAGAGAAGTCATTAAGCACGAAGCGGTTGTAGATTTTACCTATCAAGAAAATTTCGCGGACAGGTTTGCTAAACGTTTGGGTGCTAGTATAGGGAAGGCGGTAGGCTTCGATGCAATCACAAAAGGGGTTCAATTGCGTTAATTGCATAGCTAGTAGGCTTGCTGTAATGGTTGTTGCTTAACCTACTTTTGCAGAGCTATTTCAATTTTTTGGAATGATTAATCAGGCCGTTGGTTGAGCCATCATAATCACAGACCATGCCGTCACTAGTGAGTTGCGGTAAAATTTGGCTGGCAATTTGTTTGCCGTATTCAACACCCCATTGGTCATAGCTATTAATATTCCAGATGACGCCTTGTACAAATATTTTGTGTTCATAAAGTGCAATCAGTTTACCGAGCGTATTTGGGGTAAGTTTGTCGAACATAATTGAAGTGCTAGGGCGGTTACCTTCAAATATTTTATGCGGTAACAAATTTTCAAGCGCTTCACCGCTCATGCCTTGTGCTTCAAGCTCGGCGCGCGCTTCTTCTCTGGTTTTGCCTAGCATTAATGCTTGGGATTGCGCCAGAAAGTTAGCCATTAGAATCTTATGATGCGCATAACCATGCTTGCCGATAGCGTAATGACTATGGACAGGCATTAAGAAGTCGCAAGGAATAAGTTGCGTGCCCTGATGAATTAGTTGGTAAAACGCATGCTGGCCATTGGTGCCAGCTTCACCCCAAATCACAGGACCAGTTTTATATTGAATGCGTTTACCATCGAGGCAAATAAATTTACCGTTGCTTTCCATGTCTGCTTGTTGCATATAAGCTGGAAAGCGCGCCATGCCTTGATCGTAAGGTAGTATTGCATGCGAGTCAGCATGAAAGAAGTTGTTATACCAAACGCCAACCAGCGCCATAATAACCGGCATGTTCTGCTCTAAAGGGGCCGTTCTGAAATGATTATCCATTTCATGGGCACCAGTCAGCAAGGCTTCGAAATGATCCATACCAACATATAAGGCAATAGATAAGCCAACAGCAGACCATAGTGAGTAACGACCGCCGACCCAATCCCAGAATGCAAACATATTGGCCACATCAATACCGAAATCAGCTACCGCTGCTGCATTGGTTGAAAGCGCAACGAAATGCTTGCTGACATGCGCATCATCTTTAGCCTTTTCTAAAAACCAAGTGCGTGCAGATTTAGCATTTGTCATGGTTTCTTGCGTGGTAAATGTTTTAGAAGCGACAATAAATAATGTCGTTTCAGCATTGCATTTCTCTAACGCCCCCATCAGGTGTGCACCATCAATATTCGATACGAAATGCACATTTAAATCTAGGCTGGCGTATGGTTTAAGTGCGTCGCACACCATTGCAGGGCCTAAATCAGAGCCACCAATCCCAATGTTAATAATATCTGTAATACGCTTGCCTGTATAACCAGTCCACGAGCCATTACGTACCTTGGTGGTGAACTCGCGCATTTGTTTGAGTACCGCATTAATTTCTGGCATCACATCTTTACCATCTACATAGACAGGCGCATTGCTACGGTTTCTTAATGCGGTATGTAATACGGCACGGTCTTCAGTGATGTTAATTTTTTCACCTGCAAACATATTGTCACGTTTGCCTTCAAGGTTGGCTTCACGTGCTATTTGCAATAGATGAGGCAG
>JAZGEZ010000074.1:0-19563 GCA_036479055.1 Methylophilaceae bacterium
TGAAATTTGCATTCATCATATTTAAGTATTTCCCTTTCGGTGGTATGCAGCGCGATATGTTGCGTACCGCAAACGAACTTATTAAGCGTGGGCATCAAGTTGAAATATTCACTTTGAGCTGGCAGGGCGACTCGCCTAATAATATCGGTATGCATGTGTTGCCACAAAAAGGCTGGTTTAATTTCACGCGTTATAAGCGCTTTATTAAAGTGGCGTTTAAGATTATCCAGGCAAATAATTTTGATTATGTTTTTGGCTATAACCGCATGACCGGTTTGGACGCACATTTTGCGGCAGATCCCTGTTTTATAGAAAGAGCCCATACGCAACGCAATTTTTTATACCGGTTAACCCCTCGCTATAAATGGTTCGCTGCTTGCGAAAAGGCTATTTTTTCATCAGAGTCAAGCACACACGTGCTAGCCGTATCTCTGGCTGAGAAGCCACATTTTCAACGTTGGTATGGCTTGCAAGATAGTCGCTTCCACTATGTTCCGCCCTATTTATCTCCTGAACGTTTTGCAAGAGAGGATAAAAGAAAGATGCGCAAGCGTTTACGCCAGACATTTGGGTTTTCTGCAAATGATTTTGTGTATATGCTGACGGGTTCTGGTTTTGCAATGAAAGGTTTAGACCGTGCAATTCGTGCCTTAGCTGCTTTGCCTCAGCACTTGCGGGCAAATACTCGTTTAGTTGCAGTCGGACAGGATAATCCTAAACAATTTGCAGAGATGGCCAACAAGCTAGGCGTAGGAGAACACGTTATTATTTCTAAAGGAAGGTCTGATATTCCACAATTAATGCAGGGCGCAGATGTGTGTGTGCATCCAGCCTACCGAGAGAATACAGGCTTAGTTATTTTAGAAGGCATGGCATGCGGCACGCCATTGTTGGTGACAGAGAGCTGTGGTTATGCATCGCATGTTAAAGACGCTGATGCCGGTGTGGTTTGCACGGTGCCCTATGAGCAGAATCACTTTAATACGCTATGGTTAATGATGCGTGAAGCCTTGGCACTAGGGGCGAAGAAAAAGCCGAACTGGGCAAAGAATGGGTTGGCTTATACAAAAAAAATTATGCAAGCAAATGATGGTGGTGCTGAGGCGGAGATTTTAATTGCGTTAGCAGCCGCTAAAAAGACAAGTAAAGAGGCTGTTTAATATGATTAATTGCCAACAAAAAACAGTATTTCATATGCCAGCACCTTTGTGTAAGGCGCTTGATGAAGGGGGCGAAGGCGATACCTTTGAAAAAGCGATGGCGTTACAGGGTAAAGCTTTTCGTGATGTGCCTGGCCGTAAAACCAGTCAAATAACCTTGCTAGGTAACCATTATTTTATTAAGCAGCATTTTGGCGCGGGATGGGGTGAGATATTCAAAAATTTATTGTCATTAAAGAAACCTATTTTGGGGGCGATGACCGAAGTGCAGGCGATACAAAAAATCACTAGTCTAGATATTGCAACAACGCCTTTGGTTGCTTACGGGCAGCGTGGATGTAGCCCGGCAAAATTGCAATCATTTGTGCTAACTGAAGACTTAGGTGATATTACTTCTTTGGAAGACTTATGTGCAGGGTGGAAAGAAAATCCACCAGAGGCCAAATTTAAAAGACATTTGATTATTGCCGCTGCCAAGTTAGCTAAAACCATTCATGAGAATGGTGTTAATCATCGTGATTTTTATTTATGTCACTTGTGTTTAAATAATAGTCGTTTGCCAAATATCAGTTTGTATTTAATTGATTTGCACCGAGTGCTGATTCACAATGTGCCCTCTAAAAAAGCGAATATGAAAGATATTGCCGCTTTGTATTTTTCTAGTATGGATGTTGGCTTTACAACACGAGACTATTTGCGTTTTATGCGGCATTATCAGAAACAAAGTAATCAGTTTTGGCAACAAGTGGAAGTGCGAGCACAAGTGCTTTATACTAAATTTAATAGTCGAAAATTTCAAAAAAAATTAGCATTAGAACGCACTAAATTAGATTAAGGTAGTCCTATTGGGCATTGAGTCGTTGATGTAAAAGATTCAATAGGGATGTTAGATTTTTTAGACGAAGAGGAGAGTTGAAATGATTAAAAAAATAATGATTGGTGCTGTGATCACAGCCTTTACAGTAAGTGGTTGCGCCAATATGACTGAGACTCAAAAAGGCACGGCTAAAGGCGCCGCTATTGGTGCTGGTGCTGGCGCTGTCGTTGGTGCGGTAGCTGGTAAAGGAAAAGGTGCTGTGATCGGTGCAGTGGTAGGCGGTGCAGCAGGTGCTGTGGCTGGCAATGTGTGGTCTAAGCGTATGGAAGCACAGAAGAAAGAAATGGAACAAGCGACAGAAGGCACAGGTGTAGAGGTAACGCAAACTGAAGATAATCGCCTGAAATTAGAAATTCCGAGTGATGTTTCTTTTGCAGTTGGCAGTGCGAATATTGATGGCAATTTTAAAACGGTGCTTAATACTTTTGCCGATGGCCTAGCCAAAAACCCAAGCTCTATTGTGACGATTGTCGGACATACCGATAGCTCTGGTAGTGATGCGGTGAATAATCCACTGTCTTTAAAGCGAGCATCAAGTGTTCGTGACTACCTGGTGACAAAAGGAGTAGGCTCCAGCCGTTTTGTTACTGAAGGACATGGCTCACGTGAGCCATTGGTGACTAACGACACCAAAGCAAACAGGGCAAAAAATAGACGTGTTGAAATGTTTGTGGCTGAACCTGCACCTGTACCTGCAACACAAGGCTAAGTACCTAGTAGCCCAACCACAATAAAAAAGCCGATCATCGTATCGGCTTTTTTATTGTGGTTTTTCTTTAGATTTTCTGCTGACTTTGTAACGATGGTAGCCCCAGTAATACTGGTTAGGACATTCTTTAATTTGCCTTTCTAAGGCTTGGTTAAGTAAGGTTGGCGTGTTAATGCTATCTACTTTTGTCAAATGCAATACATAGCCTTTACCTTTTGCTAGGCGTTCAGCAAAAGCCATAATGACTGTGGCACCCGTTTTAGTGGCTAATTTGCTAGCTAATGTCATTGTATAAGCGGTTTTTCCAAAAAAATCAGCCCACTCTCCTTCTCCCGCCCGTGGTACTTGGTCTGGCAAGATGCCGATGGCTTCTCCTCTTTTTAAGGCTTTTAGCAGTTTTCTTACACCATTAGCATTGGCTTCTGCAAGTGTGATGTTAGGGCGTGTACGCCCAGCATTGATGAGTGGCATTAGCCATTTCTTTTTAGGCGGGCGGAAGAGTACCGAAACTGGATAATGCAGAGCATAGTAGAGGGGTGCAATCTCAAAACAGCCCATATGAGGCGTTAAGAAAATGATGCCTTTATTCGCTTTTATTGCATGCTCTACTGTTTCCCACCCTTGTACGTCTTGCACCAAATTGGCAATTTTCTGATTATTACTGTTCCAAATGTAAGGTATTTCTAATGCGGCCTTGCCTAAACTAATAAAGCTTTGACGTGTCGTTTCTGTGATTTGATTTGAGCATAGTTGGCTTTGTGTAATGTTGCTGATAGCGCGGCTTCTGGTTTTTTGCATGCTATAAAACAAAATATGCCCAAGCATTTTTCCAAGGCTGTGTAGCATGGCTAAAGGTAATAGCGCTAGTGGTTTTAAAATCAGTGATAGCATAAGCACGTCATTATAATCGCAAACATGCATACTAAGCACTGTAGACTTAATGACTGATATAATCTTCTGAATTTATAAACCATGCGATGAGTTCAATTGTTTCAAACTAAACGATATCAACAAATATTTGCACAGCATCAGCTAGATGGTTTTATGCCGATTTGGGCAAAAAAAATTGATTGGTTTGAAGAACCAAACCACCGTAGAGGTGGTTGGAGCGGGGTGGGGCAGTTAGCGTTGAAAGCCGACGGTGATGATTTAAGTGTGTTTGTTAAAAAACAGCAAAACCACGGCAGACTCAGTTTGTTGCACCCGTTTAAAGGTGAGCCTACGTTCCGGCGAGAGTTTAAACGGTTGGCATTTTTAGAAGTGAATAATATAAAAGCACCTAAAGTGGTGTTTTATGGTGAACAACGCATTGAAAATAGCATGTGTGCAATTTTAGCCACAGAAACATTACATGGTTTTGTCGCATTAGATGAGGTGACTCAGCAGTGGCATTCTGGCGGCGGTCAGTCACGCCAAAGTAAGCAACAGCTGCTAAAAGTAGTTGCAGATTCATTGAGAGGGTTTCACGAAACAGGTTTAGTCCACCGTGCTTTATATCCCAAGCACATCTTTATAAAGGATGCCGTTAATCAGCCTCAGATCGCTTTGATTGATCTCGAGAAAGCACGTTTTAGTTTATTGTTTTTGTATCGTGCTTACTTTGACCTGTCTGCGCTCAATAGGCATGCAGAATATTGGTCTCGAAGTGATCGTTTATTCTTTTTCTTGCAATATTTCCAAGTTAAAAGACTCAGCAAGCCATTGCGGTTAATGTGTCAATTCATTATAAGGCGTTCAACGCGGCGCTAAACGGTTACCAATGCCAGAAATAACAAAAAATAACAATGCTGCTTTGTTAACCAATTTAGGAATAGAAACTTCAGATGTGGGGTTGGATGATGGCAGTGTTTTAGCCTCTTTGCGAGTGGTACGTTATGTACCAGGGCGGCGTTGTGTTTGCCATGCTATCTGGCATGGCCGAGGTGTCTATGCAAAATTATTTTTTGGACACAATGCCGAACGTAATGCTTTGCGTGATGTTGCTGGTGTCAATCACCTTCAAAACGCAACTATACTAACACCTGAAATACTGAAACAAAGTGAAATAAAACGCCTTGGCATTTATGTTGTTATTTTCGAAGAAATCGTGTCTTCAGAGAATGCTGAAGCTGTATGGGTGCATTCAAGTGAGTCAGCGCGTTTAACACTGGCAAAACAATTGACGCAAATAGTATCAGCACACCATGAAGCAGGGTTGCTGCAAACAGACTTGCATCTTAAGAACTTTTTAGTGAAAAAAGAAAAAATTTATAGCATCGATGGTGATGGTGTTCGCGAGTTTGGCATGTTAGCTAACAAACAGGCGCTAGATAATCTTAGTAGGCTACTTTCTAAGTTTGATGTGTTGATGCTTGAAAAGCATTTGTCTGAATTATTGGCATGTTATGCAGAGGCTAGACAATGGGCTACTCCTCCTAAAGTTGAAGCGGTTAAAGCTAATATTGATGCTGCAAGATATAAGGCGACAGTTTCTTACGCAGATAAGAAGGTATTTAGACAGTGCACAGATGTTAATATTTACAAGAAAAAAAATATATTCATCGCAACTAGCAGTACACATCCGACGGTTGATTTGCCACAGGTGGATGCACAATTTGATGGTTACTTTACACCAGAAAATATCATCAAAAATGGTAACACTTGCACGGTGGCACTCGTCACAATAAACGGTGTGCGTATCGCTATTAAACGTTACAACATCAAGAATTTTTGGCATGGAATTAGTCGTGCATTGCGACAAACGCGCGCAGCTGTTTCATGGGCAAACGCGCATAGGCTCAAGCTGTTGGCATTGGAAACAGCCCATCCTATTGGGCTGATCGAAATCAGAAGATTTGGTTTAAAAGGCAAAGCCTATTTTTTAGCAGAGACTATCGACGCACCAGACATGGTAACGTTTTTTAAACAGTCATCAGATAAAGTCTTGCGCGCTCGGGCTGTCAAGGAGCTAGTGCAATTATTTTACCGTTTGCATCTGCTTAACATTTCGCACGGTGATATGAAGGCAACGAATATTAAAGTGCTAGCAGATGGTAGCCCAGCGTTGATTGATTTAGATAGTATGCGGCAACACAGGATTGATTTCCTTGCGCAAAGAGCGCATGTGCGAGATATCAAACGTTTTATGCAAAATTGGAAAGATGAACCTTCACTGTATAATGCATTCGTTAAGGTATTTAAAGTGGTCTATGTCGATCACGCGCCATTACAGGCGGCACACATATTAAATAATCACATAGAGTTGACTTAAATGATTGTATTGGGTTTATCAGGGGCGTTAAGCCATGACGCATCTGCTGCTATTTTGGTGGATGGGAAAATAATTGCAGCGGCAGAAGAAGAGCGTTTTTTACGCGATAAACACGCCAAAAATAAATTTCCTTATGAGGCAGCAAAGTTTTGTTTGAAACAAGCTGGCATTAAACCTGAAGAAGTTGATCTTGTTGCTTTCCCCTATGCCGAAATTCCATTAAGTGCCAAAGCGCGTTGGCATTTTGCTAAGCGTCATTGGTATGCGCCAGACCGTGCTTTAGATGCTATTTTTAATGGTAACCGTCGTTTCAGACGTAACCGTGATAAATCACTGGCTTTAATGAAGGAACTGGGTTTAAGCAATGCTAAGTTTGTGCCAGTGGAGCATCATTTGGCGCATGCTTCTAGCGCTTATCATTTGAGTGGTTTTAAAGAGAAAACGGCGATTGTTGGTATCGACGGTAAAGGCGAGTACGCCACTACTTTTTTTGGTTATGGTGAAAATGGCAAGATACATAAGATTAAAGAGTTTTATGACCCAGACTCATTAGGCGGCCTGTATGGCGCAATGACGGAGTTTTTAGGCTTTGATATGCTTGATGGTGAATTCAAAGTCATGGGCATGGCGCCGTATGGTGATGCAACAAAATATGATTTGTCTGATTTAGCTAAGTTTGAAAATGGTGAGCTTGTTGTGAATACTAAGCTGGTGAATGTGGTTGGGTTACGCCGTTATAAAGAAAATGGCAAAGGCTATTATTTCACGCCTGAACTGATTAAACGTTTAGGCCCGAAACGTCAAGGAGATGAAATCGATGATCCTTACATTCACTATGCGGCTTCTATTCAAGCTTTGTTAGAAAAGCTTGCGTTAGAAATGATTGAATATTATCTAGGCGATATTATTCGTGAAACTGGCAAAATTGTGATGGCAGGTGGTGTTGCGTTGAATGTGAAGTTGAACCAGCGCATTATTAGCTTGCCACATGTGAAAGAGCTGTTTGTTCAGCCAGCCTCTGGCGATAATGGTACGTCGCTAGGTGCTGCAACTTATGCGGGTTATCAGGCAGGCGAAACCATCCAGAAAATGGAACACGTGTATCTGGGGCCGTCCTATACAAGCGAAGAATGCATTGCCGCCTGTGAAGCGCATCCCGAGAAGCCCGTTTTTACCAAAGTTGATAACTTTCCGCAAAAGGCAGCAGAATTGTTAGCGGCAGGAAACCCGTTGGCTTGGTTTCAAGGACGGATGGAATTCGGACCACGCTCTCTTGGTTGCCGTAGCATTTTAGGCGACCCTAGTTACCCTGGCGTGGCTGATCGGATTAATGCGCAAATCAAATACCGTGAACGTTGGCGTCCGTTTTGCCCAAGCATGTTGGATAAAGTCGCAGAAGATTTATTGCAAACGAAACATCCTGCGCCTTATATGACCTTTACTTTTGATGTGAATCCCGCTTGGAATAGTCGTATTCCTGAAGTGGTACATGAAGATGGTACAGCACGCGCGCAAGTGGTGACGCGCGAAACGAACCCGCGTTATTATGAATTGATTGAGCATTTAGAAAGGCTACGTGGTAGTGCCGTGGTATTAAATACCTCGTTAAACCGTAGGGGTGAACCCATGATTTGTAGCCCAACTGATGCGCTGAATATGTTTTACGGGTGTGATTTGGAATACCTAATGTTAGAAGATATTCTTGTAACAAAAAAATAAGGATCACTCGAGATTAGATAAAGCGCTTTTATTTGAGGGGCATGTTGTATACTTTTAAGTAGAAGATTGCTGTTAAGTCTCATCCGCTACTAACTAGAGTATACGAATCTGGAGAAAGCAACATGAATACTGGCTTGATTTTATTACTGACCTTTGGGGTTTCATTATTTGGTTTGATGATGTTTATTTTGTTTATGTCAAAAGATTTTTTTGGCGGCAAAATAAACCAAGGCGCCAATGTTATTTTTGGTGAACATGAAATCGGGATGGTAGAAGAGCCAGCCGTCCATAACACACAAGAGCTACAAGACGATGTCGGTGCTGCTGCTGCTAGTATGTCTACACAAGAAACTGAAGATAGACGTATAGCGGATGCCTCAAGTGCTGCGCCTGCCTATGCTTGGATAATAGGCAGTGTGATCTGGCTGGTGATAGCCTCAATTGCTGGTTTAATTTCCTCTATTAAGTTGCATCAGCCAGATTGGCTTGTATCAGAAGCTTGGATGACTTTTGGGCGTTTGCGCATGATACATTTAAGCGGTGTTGGCTATGGTTGGTCTTCTATGGTGGGCATCGGTGTTGTTTTATGGTTAATCCCTCGCTTATTAAAAACGCCATTGGCCGGTGCTAAATTCGCACTATGGGGCGCACTTGTTTGGAATGTTGGCCTAATTTTAGGTGTTTATGCGGTTGCCACAGGATATTCTGCAGGCATGGAGTGGTTAGAAATTCCATGGAAATGGGGAATTTTGTTTGTTATTGGTGGTGGTTTGGCAGCGGTGCCATTGTTTAAAACTTTTGCTAATCGTAAAGTGGACCATTTATATGTTTCAGTTTGGTATATTGGTGGGGCGTTAATTTGGTTCCCCATTTTATATTTTATTGCCAGCTTACCTGGCGTGTTTTCAGGGGTGCATGGCGCTGCTATGAACTGGTGGTTTGGTCATAACGTCTTAGGCCTTTGGTTTACACCGCTAGCGTTAGCTACCGCATACTATTTTATTCCTAAAGTATTAGGTAAGCCAATTTATTCATATAACCTTTCATTATTAGGTTTTTGGTCGCTGGCTTTCTTTTACTCGCAGGTAGGTGGCCATCATTTAATCGGTGGGCCATTACCTTCATGGCTGATTACTTTGTCTATCGTGCAATCTGTCATGATGGTTATTCCTGTCTATGCCGTTGCGGTCAATCATCATATGACGGTCGGTGGGAACTTTAAAGCAGTGTTTCATTCACCAACATTACGTTTTGTAGTATTGGGGTCTATGTTGTATGTAGCGGCTTCGGTGCAAGGCTCAATGGAGGCATTGCGTACTGTGAATCAAATTACACATTTCACACATTACACAGTAGCCCATGCGCATCTAGGCAATTATGGATTCTTTACCATGATTATGTTTGGCGCCCTTTATTTTATTATGCCGCGTATTGTCAATTGGGAGTGGCCTTTCCCTCGGTTGATAGGGCTGCATTTTTGGCTGGTGACGCTCGGCTTTGCCGTCTACTTTATTAGCTTGACGATGGGTGGTTGGTTGCAAGGTATTTACATGTTAGATGCAGCGAAACCTTTTATGGATTCGGTGGCAGTGACAATTCCATACTTAAAAGGGCGTTCGTTAGGAGGCATATTAATGGTGTTAGGGCATTTGGTTTTTGCCGTGCATTTTGTCTTAATTGCAGTACGCTTTGGCTCTCGCAACACGCCAGCTACATTAGGTGCCCCTCTAATCAAAAACCTTGGTAAAGGAGTTTAAGCATGTCGGGATCAATTAGCGCATCAAAACTTGCCTATGGCTCACTTGCCATTATTGGTTTTGCGACTATTCTTTTAGTTGTTTTGCCATATTTGCAATTTAATGAGTTGGCTCCACCAAAAGGGCTGAAACCATATACGGCTGAGCAAGCATCGGGTCGCAAGGTATATATTGCCAATGGTTGTTTGTATTGCCATACGCAACAACCAAGAGATGCTAATTTAGGCCCAGATGGTGAGCGTGGCTGGGGTAGAGCCTCTGTTGCGGCTGATTATGTCTATGATGATGTGCATCTATTAGGTACGATGCGCACAGGCCCAGATTTATTTAATATTGGTGCGCGCCAGCCCTCACTTGATTGGCATTTGGGGCATTTATATCAACCACGTGCGTATATTGCAGGTTCTACAATGCCAGCTTTTCCTTACTTGTTTATCGAGCGTAAGGGAGAAGCGAAAGACGGTGAGGTTGTCGTCACTTTGCCACCAGATTTTGCTAAGCCTGGGGTAACAATTATTGCTAAACAAGAAGCGCTCGACTTGGTCGCCTACCTTCAAGGTTTGGATCATACTTACAAAATTGAAAAAACGGTAAAAGAGAGTTTTGAAAGCGTGCTTGACTCTGGTGTTAAGGGAGAAGAATAATGGCTAAGAATGAACATGATTCTCACGTAAGCGAACATGCTGAGCCTGATGAAGTCGAAAATCCGTTGCCTTGGTATATTACATTCGTGATGGGGGGTGTGGTGATGTGGGGCTTGTTTTATATTAGCGTCGCCTATATGGGGGCGGATGATTATGAAGGGGATAACAGAAGCGTAGTGGTTGAGAATACAGCTGCGCCAAGTGCTGTACCCGCGATAGACGGCGGTCAAGTATTTCAGACTAAATGTGCAGCTTGTCATCAAGTCAACGGCGCTGGGGTACCTAGCGTATTCCCACCACTAGCCGAATCTGAATGGGTCACTGGTAATGCAGAGCGTTTATCTGCCATTTTATTACATGGGGTTGTCGATACGCTGACGGTTAAAGACGTTGCTTATAATGGCTTAATGCCGCCTTTTGCAGCTGTTTTGTCTGATGCTGAGATTGCTGCTGTACTCACACATATACGTTCACAATGGGGCAATTCCGCTGAAGCTATTGATGAAGCTACAGTAAAGAAAGTGCGTGAGGCAACAAAAGATAAAACAGAGCCTTGGAAGGGTGATGCAGAGCTTGCAGAGTTCACGCTTGCGCCATAATAGCTAGATAACATGCGTTCAAACCAAGCATTCATTAAAGTTTCACCGTTTTTGGTGATTGCCTTTTGGTTGGTGGTGTTCTTTAGCTATACAGATGGATTTAAAAATTTCACCCAAGAAGCAAAACGCAAAACGGCTATATTTCAACAGCAGCCAGATGTTGCTTTCTTAAGGGTGATGGATGATGCAGGTAACCATACCAATTTATCTGTACTTGCAAAAAGCACTAACAAAACATTAATTGCAGAGTTTATTTATACGCGTTGTACTACTCTATGCCTGTCGCTAGGCGGTATTTTTCAGCAGGTGCAAACACAAATTTTGCAGCGTAAGTTAAGCCAGAAAGTCGGCTTGGTCAGTATTAGTTTTGATGTGGATTACGAGAGCCAACAAACCTTAAAGTCTTATAGAAATCGCATGATTGCACAGGCGGTTGTGTGGGATATTGTTAAAATGCAAGATCAAGTAGTATTAGAAGAGGTTAAAAACAAGCTGGGCTTGGTTGTGATAAAAGATCAGCAAAAAAATCTTATACATAACAGCGCTTTTTTAATTATTAATTCGTCAGGGAAAATTGTTGGCATTTTTGAGCCGGCAGAAATATCAGCAGCGATTACGTTGGCACTAAAGCAAACTCACTCTAACCTAGCAACCCATCATTTGTAATTGAATAGCCTCATTAAAATCTTTAAAATGCACGCCATAAAGGGCAAAACGGTTTTGTTTATTGGGGTTGTCATCCTGGCAATATCCCCCTCATTACCGTTGCCAGACAAGCTGATTGCATCGAGTATGGTCGTGCATATGTTATTTCAGCTGCCAATGGCAATTTTTGCAGGGGTGTTATGTGCAAGTCTATTGCACCATTCCTCCTTATTGAACACACAACATTTTGCAGTATTTGCATCGTGTTGGTTATGGGCATATTTTTCAATTTTATTTTGGCTGTTGCCAGTTAATTTGGACAAGGTATTAGTTGACCAGAATTGGGATATTCTGAAATTATGCAGTTTGTTTTTAGCAGGCATTTTTTTTAAAAACCTTTTTCACTCTAATAGTATTATCAAACTTTTTTTTATTGGTAGCCTAGCAATGATGTTGCTATTTATGGGGTTTTACTATCAGCAAACAGAGACGCGTTTATGTAGCGGCTACTTGTTAGATGCACAACAAAATACAGGGGTGGGTTTGACGCTATTTGGCTTTATATTGATTGGTTTTTTTATTGTGCAATTTAGAAAAGACTCTCAGCATTAAATATTGGCCTACTTAAAGTTTTGCGTTTTTACGCTAGGCGGTTCTGATTATAATGAACTACGTGGTGTTAGGTTTGATATAGCGCAAAACTATATAGGATTTTGTTTGACGACTTCGTCTCGATTAGCGATAATCAAACATATAATTTTTTAAAAGTAACACCTAATTCTTAATAAAGCTGAGCATTCATCATGAAACAATCCCATGTAGAAGTTACTGAACGTATTATTGAAGTAAGCCGTCCAACGCGTACTGCCTATTTGCACCGTATGGAAGAGATTGCTAACCGCCAAAGAGGTGCTGACCGTCTTGGTTGCGCTAATGTGGCGCATGCTTTTGCAGCCATGCCACCAGATGATAAGTTGCGCATTGTGGCAGAAAAATCAGCCAATATTGGTATTGTGACGGCCTATAATGACATGCTTTCCGCACACCAGCCCTATTCGACTTATCCAGATATCATTAAAGATGAAGCCAATAAATTAGGGGCTACTGCGCAAGTGGCAGGTGGCGTGGCAGCAATGTGCGATGGTATCACCCAAGGTCAGCCAGGTATGGAGCTGTCACTGTTTAGTCGCGATAATATCGCGATGAGCACAGCGATTGGTTTGTCGCATGATGTGTTTGATGCGGCATTGCTATTAGGTGTTTGCGATAAAATCGTACCAGGTTTATTGATTGGTGCTTTGCAGTTTGGCCATTTGCCTTGTGTGTTTGTGCCAGCAGGCCCAATGAGCACCGGGATTGACAACACTTCAAAATCGAAAGTTCGCGAACAATATGCACAGGGCTTAATTGGTCGTGAAGAGCTACTCGCTTCGGAATCTGCTGCCTACCATGGTGCTGGGACCTGTACTTTTTACGGCACAGCCAACAGTAATCAAATGTTGCTGGAGGCGATGGGTTTACATGTGCCAGGTACTGCATTTATTCATCCGCATGATGGTATGCGTGAACTGCTAACACGTGAAGCCGTGAAAATGGTTCTAGAAAACACCAAAAAAGAGCATTACACGCCAATTGGTAAATTAGTAGATGAGCATGTGATTGTCAATGCAATGGTGGCATTGTTGGCAACTGGTGGTTCAACAAACCACTTAATCCATTGGGTAGCCATTGCACGCGCAGCAGGCATTATTATTGATTGGACGGATTTTTATCATCTTGCAAAAACCACGCCGTTATTAACGAGCGTTTATCCAAATGGTAAAGCTGACGTAAACCAATTCCAGAATGCTGGCGGGCCAGCATTTGTGATTCGTGAGTTAATTGATGCGGGCTATATGTACCCAGATGTCTTCACTGTCGCATATGGCGGCCTACGTGATTACGGCAAGGTGCCAGAGAAAAAAGGTAACAAGTTAGTGTGGAAAGATTTACCGAAAGAAAGTAAAGACGAGCTGATTGTCCGCACGGCAGAACACCCCTTCAGTGAAACAGGCGGTTTACGTTTGCTTAAAGGGAACCTAGGTCGCAGTGTGATAAAAATTTCAGCCGTACCAGAAGATAGGCACATTATTGAAGCGCCAGCGATTGTGTTTGATGCGCAAGAAGAATTGTTAGAAGCATTTGATCGTGGTGAGCTAGAGAAAGATTTTATTGCCGTGGTGCGTTTCCAAGGACCGAAAGCGAATGGTATGCCGGAGTTGCATAAATTAACGCCACCATTAGCGGTGTTGCAAAACAAAGGCTTTATGATTGCGATTGTAACTGATGGGCGTATGAGTGGCGCTTCGGGTAAGATTCCTGCGGCGATTCACTTGACTCCGGAAGCCTCCGCAGGCGGGCCACTAGCAAAAGTACGTACTGGTGATATTGTGCGATTGAATGCTAAAGTTGGGATGGTCAACGTATTAGTTGATGAGGATGAATGGGAAGAGCGTGAACCTGAAGAGCTTTCTGACGATAAACGCCATCACAATGAGCATGGCTTTGGCCGTGAATTATTTGGTGGGATGCGTAAGAATGTATTATCTGCAGAAGAAGGCGCCATCACCTGGTTATAAACATTGCTAACCAAACGATAACGGCGTTACTCTCGTTTGCCGTACTAGCGTACTGCCTGTACTCGAGTGCCTTGTTCTTGTTTGATTATCAACGTTTAAATTGCTGATAGAAGATTGAAGTGAAAGAATTTATTAAATAAATATCGAGAGAATAATGAATACATTAGATTTAGCAAAAGAAGGCCCAGTCATTCCAGTAATCGTGATCAACAAAGTTGAAGATGCGGTGCCGATGGCGGAAGCATTGCTTGAAGGTGGCGTTAAGGTTCTTGAAGTAACATTGCGTTCTCCAGTGGCGTTAGAAGCGATGGAGCAAATTGCTAAACATGTACCTGATGCTATTTTAGGTTCTGGTACTGTACGTAATTTACAAGATGCAAAAAATTCATTAGATGCAGGCTGCCAATTTGCAGTGAGCCCAGGATACACATCAGAGCTTGGCCAATATGCACGTGAAATTGGCTTGCCACTATTGCCAGGCATTTCTACAGGGTCGGAAATTATGATGGCGAATGCCGATGATTACTATTTCTTGAAACTATTTCCAGCCGTTGCTGTTGGTGGTATTAACCTGCTTAAAGGTTTTGGAGGCCCGTTTGCGGATGTGATGTTCTGCCCTACAGGCGGCGTTAAAGTTAACTCAGCACCCGACTTTTTAGCGTTACCAAATGTTGTCGTTTGTGGCGGCACTTGGTTAACGCCTGCAGATGCAGTTGCCAATAAAGATTGGGCACATATTACTAAACTAGCAAAAGAAGCGAGTGCTATAAAGCCTGCCACGTAATGTAAGTATGATCACTAAAAGGCTTTGTGCTTATGCATAAAGCCTTTTTTGATTGTCAACTTGGGATATATAAACCATATGCGAAATATTCAGGAATATAAAACGATTGTGTTTGATTGCGATGGCGTGTTGCTGAATAGCAATAAAATCAAAGTGCAGGCATATTATGATGTTGCAAAGTGTATGGGTGGGTCTGATGCACAGGCACAGGCATTTGTTGATTATCATATAGCGCAAGGTAGTTTCCCGCGTAATGGAAAAATAAAATATTACCTAAAGCATATTGTGCAACAGAAAGAAACCACTGCATTAATGCAGCAATATTTGAATGCTTTTGATCAAATATTGGCCGAATCTTTAATGCAGTGTGAGCTAGCGATAGGATTGTTAGAGTTGAAAACGCATACAAAAAACGCACGTTGGATGGTGTTGTCTGGTGGCGACCAAATGGGGCTGCGCCAAATATTTGAACGACGTGATTTAACGCAATATTTCGAGTGTGGTATTTTCGGTGGCCCAGACATTAAAGAAAAGGTATTAGATCGAGAGAAATCTAATGGGAACATTCAGTTTCCTGCCTTGTTTGTAGGAGATAGCAAGTATGATCACCAAGCTTCAACTGGTGCGGGGTTAGACTTTGTTTTTCTGAGCGATTGGACTGAAGTTAAAGATTGGCAAACATACTGCCGTAATAATGATATTACTGTAAGGAGTAGCATCCTAAAACTACTAAGTTTGTAGTAACAAGGAAACGAAACAAGCAGAGCAAGTCATTACTAGCCCTCTTTAACATGATAGTGAGATGAGTTTGCAGCTAGATTTAACAAAATATAAAACCATTGTTTTTGACGCGGATGGCGTTATTCTCGATTCTAATATCACTAATATTGACACTTACTTTCGGACGGCAAAAAAGTTTGGTGCAAGTGCAGTAGAATCCCAAACTTTAGTTGATTATCATCTTACAATGAGTGGTATCGGTAGCTACCCCAAATTTAAGTGGTTTATTGAGACAGTGTTAGAGCAGGAAGCCACTCCTGATAGAATCGATGAATTTCAAGATGCATTTTGGCTTGCTGTTAAAAGGGGCTTGTTAAGCTGCAGGCTTGCAGATGGGTTAAATGAACTGCGTCAGAAAACGTCTCATGCCAATTGGGTGGTGGTGACAGAAACAGATGAGAATCAAATTCAAACACTATTCAAAGAACGAGAAATAGCACAGTTATTTGATGGCGGTATCTTTGGTAGTCCGTATAATAAAGATGAAATCTTATCGAGAGAAAAACAAAATGGCCAAATAAAAATGCCAGCATTGTTTATCGGGGACTGTCAGTATGATTATGAAGCAGCAACGCGTGCTGGTTTGGATTTTGTGTTTGTAACGGATTGGACAGATGTCTCTAATTGGGAGGCATTTTGTGAGCAAAACCAAATCCATGTATGCCGTAATATTAAATCACTCTAAATAATGACTATATTGATTAAAAGTTTTTTTCGCACAAGCCAGCTATTAACAGATGGTGATTTTGACTCCATGTGTAAAGGTGGAAAAATCCTAGAGCAAGATGAAAGAGGTGCTAAGGTTATTCAGTTAACCGATGGTAATATTATTAAAGTATTTAGGTTAAGAAGCTTAATCAGCGGTGCCCGTATATACTCTTATGCTAGAAGGTTTTGTCGCAATGCTGTACGGTTAAAAGCCTGTGATATTAATACCGTAACGATTAAACAACTGTACCACTTAGAAAATAGTAGTAATACCGCTGTACTGTATGAACCACTGGCAGGAAACACATTGAGAGAGGTTGTTAAGCGTAATGAGGTTGCCAGTAGCTTCATAGAAGCTTTAGCCATATTCCTATCCAAATTACATCAAAGCGGCGTGCACTTCCACTCCTTGCATACAGGTAATGTTGTGTTAACGCCAGAAGGCGAACTTGGCTTGATTGATATTTCTGATTTGACTATTTACCCTTGGCCATTGTTCTGCAATACTAGGGTGAGAAGTTTTAAACGGTTATGTAAATATCAAGAAGACATTAAAGCACTTGGGTTCATGCACTGGGAGCTTTTGCAACATAAATACTTTACAGAAAGCCGTTTAAGCAAGCTTTGTGAAGCTAAAATTGGACACAGCAATAATCAGTTAATCGTGTTCGAATCAAAATAACTCAATTAGATGAGGTTCGTCGGACAGATTTTCTTTTGCTTACGCATTTAAAGCTCAAACTGCTTAAGATAAATGGCGCAATATTTTTTATGCTTTGTATGGTAAAACCGCTTAACTTCTTTGTAATTTGATAATTGCTGTTCTAGCATATCTTTTTTAGCTTGATCACGTTTGCCAATAGTTAAAATAAGGTAATCATAAGGAAGAGTATTTTTATTATTAATATTGGCTTCTAAACTTTTCCAAAAATCACCCTTGCCTTGAAAAGGCGCTTTTGCATAATATCGTAGTCTAGAGTCATCATAATAGACCTGCTTGTTGTCAGTATTGGCTGATTGAACCCAAGCAACAGCATCTTGTGCAAAGTTATATCCATCTCGCTTGGGCAGTGTATTTTTGATGAAGCCTAAGCCAAGTATCAAGCAAATAATGAGGAAAACAGCACGAGGTTTTTTCAAAGGATTTGAAGACAGTGCAGAAAAATAAAAAGAAGCAAATATGAGCAATACCCATGCCAGCGCTACAACATAACGGCTTGATAAAACAAAAACTTTGGTGATGATGAGTGCCATTGAAATGAAAGCGATGAGGCAGATCATTATCAGAATGCGGCGTACTGTAGGCTGCATTGTGGGCAACAATTGTTTTAGATGTGGCTGTTTTATATATGATTGTTTTAGATTAAGCACAGCTAAGCCTGTCCCAATAAAGCCAGTAGCCGTGATGATTTTTGATCCCATCACATATAAAAAGGTAAGTAATAGTCCCGGAATGGCAAACTCTTCTAAATACGTGCCTAACACCTGGCTAGACATGATGTTTGCTTTTGTAAAAAGCTGTTGCGTAAATTCGTGATATAAGTTGAGTGTAAATACCTCTTGCAAGCGGCCAAATTGCGACATGCTTAGTTGTGGCTGAGTCGCTAAAGTAGCACCGATAATAATGGTAGCAAGAATAGTGAGGGAGTAAGCATTGAGTGTTTTTTTGAGCCGCCATGCGATAGGCTTGGATTGTTCAAATAAGACAATGAGCGGCAAAAATAATAGAAATAAAATAGCTTCTATTCTAAACAGTATTGCAAACATAGTGCATATTTGCCATAACACTGCATCGCGTTTTTTTAGTTGTTGATTGTAGCGGATAAAGAAAACGAGTGCAGTTAGGTAAAACGCCCAAAAGCCTTCATCTCGCATAAGCATTTCTAGGACGTCACCAACGATATACTGAGAGCCAAATAATAGAAGTGTGCCAGCCACTAAAGTGCGGTTGTTCCCACCAGCTAATTTAATTAGGCATAAGAAGCTAGCTGTTGCCATGCCAAAAAATAGCATGTTTAATAATTGAGCCGACACATGAATGCTGAGAGAGGTTAGTTTGTGTACAAAGCCAATACAAGCCCCATAGAGTGGCCAGTTGAAAACTTGAGTAGCGCCTCGCCAGTCACCTAGTGAAAACAAACGTGCTTGTTCTAAATACAATACGCTATCAGGGTTAATCCAACCGTGCTGTATGTATTGCATCCAAGCTGCCAACAATATGCTCGCTGCAACTACCCATAGGATTAGGTTTTTTGTATTGAACCGATCAATTCTATTGAGCCATTGATCCATCATAAATCTAATCCTTGTATGACAGATGCTGGTTTAATATTGTTTAAACAATTTAAATGTTCAAGCGGGCACTTTCTCTTGAAGCAGGGGCTGCATTCCAACCCTAAATATTTAACAACAGCATCTGTATGCATAGGTGGTGTGTGGTGTGGGTCACTAGAGCCAAAGATAGCAACTAATTTGATGTCTAATGCTGCAGCAACATGCATAAGGCCAGAATCATTGCTAATGACGGTATCACATAAAGACATCATATCAATTGCGTCGCCTAGTTTTGTTTTTCCACCTAAGTCAAAACAGCGAGACTGCGTTATTTGATTAATGGCATTAGTGACAGGAATGTCTTTATCTGAACCAAATAACAGCACTTGCCAGCCTTGATGAAGGGCGGCATTAGCAACTTCTGCATAATGCTTGACAGGCCAACGTTTGGCTTCTCCATATTCTGCCCCAGGGCATAATCCAAGTATCTTAGACACATTTAGCGGCATGTTTAATACTTTTAGTGCTTGTCTCGCGTTTTTTCTATCCGCTGATAATGAGGGTTGCGGTATTGCAATTAATGCTTGGTCTTTGTTAAGACCTAATGCAACAAACCTTTCCACTGTTTTGGGTAAGGCATTTTTATCTAGTATCCGTATATCATTAAGTAGGCCATAACGCATTTCACCTAAGAAGCCTGTACGTTTTTTGATGCCTGCAGCAAACGGCAGAATGGCAGATTTTAATGTATTAACTAGAGAAATGGATTGCGTGTATTGACGGTTTTTAAGGCTGCGACCAAACCTGATGCGTTCCATTAAGCCCAACTGCCCATGTTTAAAAGGTAAGGCGATTTTCTCGGAAATTTCAGGCATGCGGTCTAACAATGGGAGCGTCCATGCTGGTGCAGCCACATCGATCTGTCTATCTGGATTTTGTTGCTTAAGCACTTGAAACAAACTATGTGCCATCACCATGTCGCCTATCCAGGAAGGCCCCATCACTAGAATTTTTTCTGTAGGCATGGTTAGATTAGCTA
>JAZGEZ010000075.1:0-9381 GCA_036479055.1 Methylophilaceae bacterium
AAGGAATAGCAAACAAATAGCCCAAAGCAGGGCGCGACTAGCATTAAACATAGCAAAAACTCCAATAAACATTACATTTTGATTTTAACATGCTGAAAGAAATCCAGCCTTTAGTTTACAATAGTGCTTTTATGAATTTCTAAGGCAAGATAATGGCAATACCAAGCTCGATGTCAGACCGCGATGGTCTAATTTGGTTCGATGGAAAACTAGTAGATTGGCGCGATGCCACGACACACGTATTGACACACACTTTGCATTACGGCATGGGCGTGTTTGAAGGCGTGCGTGCATACAAAACCGATAAAGGCACTGCCATTTTTCGCCTAGAAGAACATACAGATCGCTTGTTTAATAGCGCGCATATCTTGGGCATGAAAATGCCATTTGATAAATCCACAATGATGGAAGCGCAAAAGGCGGCGGTACGTGAGAACAATTTAGAATCTGCCTATATGCGTCCGATGGCATTTTATGGCGCAGAAGCCATGGGCATTTCTGCTACGGCGCTATCAACCCATGTCATTGTTGCAGCATGGCGCTGGGGTGCCTATATGGGTCAAGAAGCTTTGGATAATGGCATTCGTGTAAAAACATCTTCTTTCTCACGACATCACGTTAACGTGACCATGTGCAAAGCCAAAGCGAATGGTAATTATATGAATAGCATTCTGGCGCACCAAGAAGCGCAACAAGACGGCTATGAAGAAGCATTGCTATTAGATGTGGACGGCTTTGTGGCTGAAGGCTCTGGCGAGAATATCTTTATTATTCGCAAAGGAAAACTGTATACGCCGGACCTGACTAGTGCATTAGAAGGCATTACGCGTGACACGATTGTGCAGCTCGCTGGCGAGATTGGTTTAGAAGTTGTTGAAAAACGGATTACACGTGATGAAGTCTATACCGCTGACGAAGCGTTCTTTACTGGCACAGCAGCAGAAGTCACGCCGATTCGCGAGCTAGATAATCGGGCGATTGGTAATGGTACACGTGGCCCACTGACTGAAAAACTACAAACCATGTACTTTGACGTCGTACACGGCAGATCTGCAAAACACGCAGATTGGCTTACATTAATTTAACTCGTCAATTTAAACCATAATAAGGATTAGTGATGTCTGATGTGAAAGCAGTTGAAGTAACCGCAAAAGATTTACCACTACATTGCCCGACTAAGGAAGTCGCGCAATGGGCATCACATCCCCGCGTATTTTTAGATGTGGCGAAAACGGGGCAAGTAGCTTGCCCCTACTGCGGTACACAATACCAATTAAAAGCGGATACAAAATGAAAGCAGGCGAAGTGGTTTCACACCACTAGGCGCTCACTCTCATTTTCCTATAGCTATTCGTGGACGACACGCTATCGCAACTCCAAGTTGGTAAGCTACAAGGTAGCACAAGCCTCAAGCTATCTTGTGGCTTAACTACTTTCCCTGCAGCCATATACAACTTAGCAGACACATTAGAGATTCTAGATCTTACTGGCAATGCCCTATCATCATTACCCGATGATTTAGACTGTTTTAAAAAACTGCGCATTTTATTTTGCTCGTCTAACCAATTTACCGAAATGCCAGCAGTCTTAGGCAAGTGTGAGAGTTTGAGTATGATTGGCTTTAAAGCCAATCAAATTACGTACATCCCAGAAAGCGCAATCCCAACCAAAAATTTACGTTGGTTTATCGTGACGGACAATGCACTAGAACAATTGCCTGATTCACTAGGGCAATGTAAAAAGCTACAAAAACTGATGCTAGCTGGCAACAAACTAAGCGCCCTGCCTAGCACGATGGCAAACTGCCACGCTTTAGAATTGCTCAGAATTTCTGCAAACCAATTCACCACATTACCCAACTGGCTATTTGACCTAACAAAACTCACATGGCTCGCCTACGCTGGCAACCCATTTTCTAACACTATCGAAGCGGCGCAAGCCAAACAGCAACACCCAATTGAAATTGACTGGGCACAACTCACGCTTGGCAAGGTATTAGGAGAAGGTGCCTCAGGTGTTACTTATCAGGCAGGTTGGCAACACAATGGGGCTCTTGAATCAGAAACCGGTGAATCAGACACAACTGAGCCAGTGGCCGTTAAACTATTCAAAAGCGGCCTAACTAGCGACGGCTTACCCAGTTGCGAGATGCACGCTAATATTATGGCAGGCGAACACCCTAACCTCGTTGGCGTCAAAGGCATTATTATCAAGCACCCTGATAATGTGCAAGGTCTCGTCATGCCGCTGTTAAGCCCAGACCTAAAGATATTAGCGCAACCACCTAGCTTCGAAACATGCACACGAGATGTCTACCCCGCAGAAACCTCACTCAGCAAAATACAAGCAAACCATATTGCCCAAGGTGTGGAAAAAGCCATGCAGCATTTACACGCTAATGGCTTAATGCATGGTGACTTATACGCGCATAATATTTTATGGAATGATGAACAAGTGGTACTGAGTGACTTGGGTGGGGCTTCGTTTCTGCCTATTCAAGATAAAGCAATGGCAACCGCTTTAGTGCAGCTTGATAAATGTGCTTATCAAGTACTGGTTGAAGAGTTAGCTAATCTTGCTGGGTTAACTATAAGAGGCAAAGAAAAGTAATAGGGACCCTCTCATTAATTTACCAGAAAGGCATATATATCGCGCTGCTATTTATTTTTCCAAGTTTTGCTTTGCTATTGACGCCCACTCATTATCACGTCGAATGCGGTTATCCCTTTTTGATTGAGACTTACCTAACCCATTTACTAGCGTTTTCAATTCAATATTCTTTTCTACAACATATTTCAATTTTGCTAACTGAATAGTCCATACATCATTTTGGTTTAGTGTTTTAGTCACTGGCTGTTCTACATATAATTGACGTAAGCTATTATTTCTTCGGTCTACGACACTCATACGAACTGTAAGACCATCATCACCATATCGACCAGTTCCTATTGTAGAAGATTGCTGAAGATGCTTTTCTTTAAATATTCTATCCAGCTCATTTAAAAAACTTTTTAATGCTGGTTTTGAAAGAGTGTACAGTTTCTCTTTATATGTTGGTACGTTGCTATTAAAAACTACTAACACGCTTCCATCCGAATAGATATCCAGGTTGTATACAGGCTTTATCACTGAAAAATTAACTGAAATTATAGGAGGGTTATCTGCCATCAACTCAGCCCAACTCTCCTTAAGTAAGCGGGGTATATGTCTACTCCCAAAATCAATTGTTTGCTTATTTAAAGAATAGGGTATAGAGCACCAACGTTCTGACTCTTGCTGTAGAGGCTTAGTCTTATTTTCTACAATTGTATTGGTAAAGTCACACATAATATCTACCATTAATTGGAAATGGTCGTGACCGCTGACCTGAAAGCTTTTAATGGCTTTTTTTAGCCAAAAATCACCTTCTTTTTTATTTTTCCCTGCTTTGCAAATAGATCCATTTTCATTTAAATCACATCCAAAATCACCAACATAATTATGATATTGAAGCCCTAACTTCAACTGTGAACGTGCATCACCTAACGAGGCATATTTAATTAACCAGTGTTTAGAGCGCTTCAAGAAACTTTTTTGATGCTCACCTTTTCGAGGGTGGTCAGCAGTAAAATCCATCATCTGAACTGCCTCATAACTGCCCATTTCTGCATATTTAGCTAACTCCTTCTCATACGCTTCTCGCATTGGGCTGACATGTATTCTTTGTCGATAAAAAGGGCTAAACTGGCTTTTTATATATAGGTAATACCTAGCATCTACAGAAGCATTGTTCACACTACATTTTAGTAGCGCATGCATTTTCCCCCATTGCTGCTCTGGTAATATGTCACGAAGTGTTGATGAAGTTTTTCTTGTTTTAGCGTCAAACTCAGAAGTCTCTGCATCCAAGTTTGTCGCCATTAAAAACAACATCAGTCCATCACTATCTTTTGCCTCCACCGCCTCTTTCACCGCAGCTAACATCGCATCACCATCTCTAGCAATGTATGCATCTAACGCTTTACGGAATCCTGTTTGCTCGGCGTGAGCTGCTGGTAAAAATCCTATTGATATCGTTACTAAAATACCTATAAAGGCTAATTTTTTTATTTTTCTCATCATTGTCACCTAACCAATTGCACCTGAGGCTATGCCGTCTTTATTAGTCCAACCATTTAATCTTAATATCGCCCTTACACCATAATTGCCGAATTACTACTTCTCTATCTGCTGCTACATTATTCGTCCAAATTGTGATATTTGGCTCTGCTTCAGATGAAATTATTAATGACTGAGTTCGCAATATATTTTGCAAGTGCTTGGCAACCGCTTTCCCTGTATCAATCACCGTGATTCCATTACCTACAACCTCTTGAATTAAATCACGTACAAATGGGTAATGCGTGCAACCAAGCACGATGGTGTCAGCGCCTGCATCGAGCAGTGGCTGGCAATATTGTGTAAGCAGTGCCTTAGTATTCGCTGAGTTGAGCTCGCCGCGTTCTATACATTCAACCAAACCTATACAGCCCTGCGTGTGCACTTGTATGTCTTTGCCATAATTGGCTAACAATGCGGCAAATTGTGCGCTTTTGAGCGTGCCTACTGTGGCGAGCACGCCGATTACACCATTTTTACTGGCTAGTGCAGCGGGTTTCACAGCTGGCTCCATGCCGATAATCGGCAATGAATATTTT
The DNA here is from genome assembly GCA_036479055.1 of Methylophilaceae bacterium. Lineage (GTDB taxonomy): Bacteria > Pseudomonadota > Gammaproteobacteria > Burkholderiales > Methylophilaceae. The sequence goes on from JAZGEZ010000075.1 coordinate 4,677, forward strand.
TCACGCATCAACTGAATAGAGGCAGCAGTCGCTGTATTACAGGCAACGACTAAGGCTTTGACGCCTTGCACGATTAACAAATCTGCAATGGTGAAGCAACGTTCCGTGATTTCCTCAGGGGTTAAGCTGCCGTATGGCGCATATTGACTGTCGGCCACGTAAACAATACTTTCGTGCGGCAGTATGTCCCGAATATGTTTTAGTACGGATATGCCACCAACACCAGAATCCATCACGCCAATGGGCTTGGAATGGCAACTTGCTGGCTTATTTTTGAGTAAATGCTTCTGCATGATTTATAATGACTAATTATATTAGAAATAGGCGTAATGGGTAATCGGTTAAGTAAAATTTATACACGTACCGGTGATAGCGGCACAACAGGTTTAGGCGACGGCACACGCGTCGCTAAAGACAGTTTGCGTGTTAACGCCATAGGTGATGTAGATGAGCTTAATGCGGTGATTGGCATCCTGTTAACCGAAACTGTTTCTGACAGTATTCGCACTTGCTTAACTGAAGTGCAGCACGACTTATTTAATTTAGGCGGTGAAATTTGTATGCCAGATTATGTGTTAATTAAAACAGAGCGTATTGCAGCATTAGAAAACCAGTTAGATACATTTAACGAGACACTAACACCACTAAAAGAATTTATCTTGCCTGGTGGCAGCCGTGCAGCATCTTACTGCCACTTAGCTAGAACCGTCTGCAGGCGCGCAGAACGCACGATACACACATTGAACAATACAGAAAAATTAACGGAAGCATCCTTACAATACATCAATCGTTTATCAGATTTGCTATTTGTCTTATGTCGTATTTTGAATCAAGATGCTGGTGTGTCTGACGTGCTATGGCATAACGAAGCGCATTAATTTAAACCACCAATAAACTCACTCATAATTAAAACTAATGATTAAAAAATTTCTCAATAAAGTTTTTAAAAAACGACAGCAAGCCGAAATTGCAATCAACAAAGATGAACGACGCATTGTTGAAACAGCCAATAGAATCCCTGTAAAAAAACATAAAATCAATCAAGATTTGATTAGCTCCGCCGCACTTAAAACTTGTGAAGGCTTACATAATGCTGGATTTGATGCCTATATTGTAGGTGGCGCGGTAAGAGACTTGCTACTAAATTTCAAACCAAAAGACTTTGATATTGCGACCAACGCCGAACCAGAGGAAGTGCGAAAAATATTTAGAAGATCTCGCATCATCGGCAAGCGTTTCCGCCTTGTCCATGTGCTTTGGGGTCGAGAAACCATAGAAGTCTCTACATTCCGCGGACATCATGACAATAAAGGCGATGCTTCAGTCAATGATACTGGCCGCATCTTACGAGATAATATTTTTGGTAGTTTAGAAGAGGATGCCGTACGCCGTGATTTCACAGCCAACGCACTTTATTACAACCCGAAAACTGAAATAATACTCGACTTTCATAACGGGGTTGCTGACGTTAAAAAGCGTATATTACGCATGATAGGCGATCCAACAAAACGCTATCAAGAAGATCCTGTGCGGATGTTACGCGCTGTTCGACTATCCGCAAAGTTAGGCTTAAAAATTGATAAAGCCACGGAAAAACCGATCTCTGAGCTGGCTGATTTATTGCAAGATGTACCCCCTAGCCGCTTGTTTGATGAAATGCTCAAATTATTTCTCTCAGGCCATGCCATAGAGAGCATTAACATCTTACGTGAGCAACATTTACATCACGGTCTTCTCCCATTACTTGATGTTGTGTTAGAACAGCCATTAGGTGAGAAGTTTGTGATGCTGGCTTTACAAAATACGGACGATCGTATCAGCCAAGGAAAATCATCCAATCCAAGCTTTCTATTTGCCTCTTTACTTTGGCATGAAGTGCTAAAAGCATGGCAAGTACATAAAGAAAATACGCCTTTAATTCCTGCATTATATAAAGCGATGGATGACGTTATTCACATGCAAGCTAAAAAGCTAGCCATTCATAACCGCTTCGTTTCCACCATGAAAGAGATATGGGCGATGCAACCACGTTTTGAACAGCGTGCAGGCAAACGGCCTTTTGGCTTGCTGACACACCCACGCTATCGTGCAGCCTATGATTTTATGTTATTACGTTGCGAATCTGGAGAAATTCCAAGTGAAATAGGCGAATGGTGGACGACTTTTGCTGATGCAAAAACAGAACAACGTACGGCAATGCTACTGCCAGACACTGGTCCAAAAAAACGACGTAGACGCAGACCAAAGAAGCGGCCCGTCAATAAAGAGGTGAACAGTGCCTAAAGCTTATGTTGCGCTAGGAAGCAATCTAAACGAGCCTGCCACACAAGTAAAAAAAGCTTTCTCAGCATTAGATGAGCTGCCTAAAACTAAGGTCATTAAACAATCCAGCCTGTATAAAACGGCACCTGTTGGCTATGGCGACCAACCCAATTTTATTAATGCCGTCGCTGAGATAAGTACGCAGCTAGATCCTGAAGCCTTACTAAAAAACTTATTAGACATTGAGCAGGCCTTTGGAAGAGAACGTACCTTTGCAAACGCACCGCGCATACTCGATTTAGACTTGCTCTATTACGAAAATATTGTACGAAATACAGCTTATCTGACGCTTCCTCATCCGCGCATGCATTTGCGAGGATTTGTACTACTGCCATTAGCAGAAATCGCACCAAACCTAGAAATTTCTACCAGTGGCGAGGCGACCAAAGAAGGTAATCACACGAGTAATGTTGTAAAATTAGCCGCATGCTTTTTAAATCAAGGCATTGTAAAACTAGATAACCAAAATCAAACATGACTATTTTTAATAAATACCCTTTTATCGTTGTTGAAGGCCCTATTGGCAGTGGAAAAACCACGTTGGCACGCATGCTATCAGAAAAATTTTCGACTGAGCTGCTATCCGAAAAAGCCGAAGAGAACCCTTTCCTAACACGCTTTTATCAAGACGCTAAACGCTATGCACTGCCGACACAGTTGTTTTTCTTATTCCAACGATCACGTCAAATTGCTGACGTGAGCCAAATGGATCTCTTTTCTCAACCAATTACGGCAGACTTTTTTCTAGAAAAAGACCCCCTCTTCGCTAGACTCAATTTAAATGATGAAGAATATGCGCTCTATCATCAGATTTACAATCACTTGCAACTTAAAACACCAAAACCTGATTTGGTCATTTACCTGCAAACGCCAGTTGATTCTCTTTCTGAACGTATTACTGAGCGCAACATCAAATATGAATCTGATATCCCCTATGAATACATAGATCGCTTATCTAACGCTTATAGTGAGTTTTTTCACAGCTATGATGTTTCACCAGTGCTCATTGTGAATAACGAAAAGTTAAATATCATTAAAGATGAAGCCGCGTTAAATTTATTGGTCGATAGAATTGATCAAATTAAGAGCAGACGTGAATACTTCAACCCAAATTTCGAATAAAACAAATGCCAGTTAATCAAATAAAGAATTTATTAACCGCTGGTGAAAAAATCGCTATGCTCACCTGCTACGATGCGACCTTTGCCAAACTAATGGAATTGGCTGGTGTTGATATGTTGCTCGTTGGTGATTCACTGGGCATGGTATTACAAGGCGCTGACAACACGCTTAATGTCAGTATGCATCATATGACTTACCACACAAAGAGTGTCGCTGCTGGCGCGCCCAATACCTTGATTGTTGCTGATATGCCTATCGGTAGCTATGAGCACGATAATGAAGCAGCTTATAACAATGCAGTGTGGCTCATTAAATCTGGCGCACAGATGGTGAAGTTTGAAGGTGGTGGGACTAAAGTCGAGACTGCACGTTACTTAGTAGAGCGCGGCATCCCTGTCTGTGCTCACTTGGGCTTCACTCCACAGTCTGTCAACCTATTTGGCGGGTACAAAATCCAAGGGAAAACTGACGAAAGCGCGGCACAAATTTTACAAGATGCAAACGATATGGCAAATGCTGGTGTAAGCTTTGTACTGCTAGAAATGGTGCCGGCTACCTTGGCTAAAAAAATCACAGAATCAATTGCGGTACCGACCATTGGCATAGGTGCTGGCATAGATTGCAACGGCCAAGTATTGGTCTTGCAAGACTTGCTTGGTATTTATAATGGCCCTACACATAAAAATCCTAGTGATTTCAAATCACCTCGCTTTGTACGCAATTTTCTTAAAGAGGCTAACAGCATAGAAGGTGCGATTACTGCCTACGTCAAAGCGGTCAAAGATCAATCGTTTCCAGCTGAAGAGCATAGCTATTAATGCAAATTATTCATAGCAGTGCTGAGTTAAGAGGCATTCTTGGCCAAAAAAAAAGAATTGCTTTTGTGCCAACCATGGGAAACTTGCATGCAGGGCATATACACTTAGTCGACATTGCTAAACAACATGCTGATTGCGTCGTCGTGAGTATATTTGTCAATCCATTACAGTTTGGTCCAAACGAAGATTTAGATAGCTACCCGCACACACTAGAAGAGGATTGCAATAAACTAGAAGCCGCAGGCGTCTCAATTGTTTTTGCCCCAAGCATCATGGAAATGTATCCAGGCTATGATGGTGAATCTTTAAACCAAAGCATGTCGTTCAATCCACCCCCTATCGCCTCTGAATTATGCGGTGCCAGCAGACCAGGTCACTTTTCGGGCGTCATGACGGTAGTTGCTAAATTATTCAACCTCATCCAGCCAAATGTTGCCGTTTTT
>JAZGEZ010000076.1:0-2245 GCA_036479055.1 Methylophilaceae bacterium
ATTAACAAACGGTTAGAATCTTGGTCAGTAAGCTCTGCACGCAATGTGCCATCAAATGTAGACTTAATTAGGCCAATGTAACTGCATCTTATGTCATTAGACTGTGACTTAACACTCACTAGCTCAACTTGCTCATGTGCATTATGGCTAGAAAGCGTTAAGGTCAGTGTGTCAGGCCAAGTTGCAATATTATTTGGTTTTACTACCTCAAGTTTTATCTTGCCATTCATGTTAAGCAACTCATTCTGCATGGCAATTAACCAGCTTTCGCCAGCAATAGAAGCTGTTGGCATTAACAAGATCAACACCAATATCCAGTATTTATTCATCATGATTCATCCTTAAGCTTCTAGAAAAACCAGCTAAATGAGAAGTAGGTTTTCTGTTTATATGTAAGTATTACAGTGCCATTGCGACAGACTTATTATTCACATAGTTTATCATGGGCTTAGGAGATTCTAGATGGGACAGTTACCCTCATTTGTATTTAGCATTATTGAATATTCAGCTTATTTGTTCATTTTTGTCGTTGGATCAATTGTCGCTGTTGTGTTGGGATTTTACTTAGTTGATCGCTTCCAAACCAAAAGCACATTAAGGCGTAACTACCCCGTTTTAGCGAGATTCCGCTACTTATTTGAGCATATGGGGGAGTTTTTTAGACAATACTTCTTTGCGCAAGACCGTGAAGAAATGCCATTTAACCGCGCAGAGCGCTCTTGGGTCTACCGTGCTGCGAAAAACGTAGATAGTACCGTCGCTTTTGGCTCTACACGAAACTTACAGCATCCTGGGACAATTTATTTTGTCAATTGCCCTTTCCCTACTTTAGCTGAAGACTCGGTAGAGCCTTCAGTCATAACAATAGGGCCTTATACTAAGTGCCCATATAAAACAAAATCACTTTTTAACATATCGGGCATGAGCTATGGTGCACTTTCTATTCCAGCAGTACGTGCCCTATCAAGAGGGGCCAAAATGGCAGGTATCTGGATGAATACTGGAGAAGGCGGGCTGTCTCCATATCACTTAGAAGGTGGTGCTGACATTGTATTTCAAATTGGTACTGCAAAGTTTGGTGTGCGCAAAAAAGATGGTCGCTTCGATGAAGGGAAACTTAAGGAGGTCGCCAAACACGAACAAGTAAAAATGTTTGAAATTAAATTAAGCCAAGGTGCAAAACCTGGTAAAGGCGGTATTTTACCCGGTGCTAAGGTGAGCGAAGAAATTGCTAAAATACGCGGGCTAGCAGTTGGCAAAGATGCAATTAGCCCTAACCGACACCCTGAAATCAACAATGTAGATGACTTGTTAGATATGGTTGACTATGTACGTGATGCAACGGGGAGGCCTGTTGGCATTAAAACAGTCGTTGGTGCAATTAGTTTTTTTGACAAACTCTTTACCGCAATTAATCAACGTGGTGTAGAAAGTGCCCCAGATTTTATTACGGTAGATAGTTCTGATGGAGGTACTGGTGCTGCGCCTATGAGCCTAATTGACAACATGGGTATACCACTCAAGGAAAGCTTACCCATCGTTATTGATAAACTTCTAGAGTACGATTTGCGTGATCGAGTGAAAGTATGTGCCAGTGGTAAATTAATTACGCCTGCAGAGGCAACTTGGGCGTTTTGTGCTGGGGCGGATTTTGTTAATTCCGCACGTGGTTTTATGTTCGCATTAGGTTGCATTCAAGCCTTGCAATGTAATAAAAACACCTGTCCTACTGGCATTACTACGCATGACAAAAAACTACAATATGGTTTAAACCCTGAAGACAAAGCGGTACGTGTTATGCATTACGCCAAGAATATGCAGAAAGAAATTGGCGTGCTAGCACATTCTTGCGGTGTACCTGAACCCAGGCAACTCAAACGTATGCATGCGCGTATCGTGCAAGAAAATGGCCGTTCTACAGGTATGGAGATAATATATCCTGAGATAGCGATTAACAGTAGCGCAATAGAAAGACGTTAAATTTCCATTAGTTTTCTTTGTCTACGTACTTCGTAAAGGCATATACCACTTGCTACGCTCACATTTAAGCTTTCTACTGAGCCAAACATAGGAATAGTAACCAGTGCATCGCAATTTTCTGCTGTTAAACGGCGTATCCCATCTCCTTCAGCCCCTAGCACCAGCGCTATAGGGCCGTCTAACTTGGTGTTAAGTAGCGTGCTTTCTGAATCCATTGTTGTACCGATAACAAAAACACCGGCATCTTTAAGTTCTCGTATCGTAC
>JAZGEZ010000077.1:0-2437 GCA_036479055.1 Methylophilaceae bacterium
CGTTTGTTGTACGTCGTATGCCATGCTATTTAACGATCTCATCCAAAATAATCACCTGCACCCGCTTCGCATCAGGCACCTCCATTTTCAGCGTCTTATTGGCCATCTCTTCAACACGCGAATGCATAGCCCAAGTGCTTTGCTCAAGCTGAAACTGCTCATATTCAGTTTTGTATTTTACTGACAAGGTTTGCAATGCTTCATATTCCGAATAACGCTTTCGCGCTTTATGCTGCGAAGTAACTACACCCAAGCCGACCAATATTAGCAGGCAATACAAAATGAAGTTAAGTCGCGTCATTGCGTCGCCGTCCGCATCGCCACACGCATTACCGCGCTTCTGGCGCGCGGGTTAGCCTCAACCTCTCGCGCCGAGGGTTTTACTGCCCTACCTACTGCCTCCATTCTTGATTGCGGCAAATCCTTAGCCTTGATTGGAAAATTAGAAGGCAGGTTGTCACGATCTGCCTCACTCCTTATAAAGCTCTTTACAATACGATCCTCTAAAGAGTGAAAGCTAATAACAACCAACCGGCCACCTTCACCCAACAAACTTAAGCACTGTGGCAATATTAGCGACAACTCCTCAAGCTCCTGATTGACGAAAATCCGTAAAGCCTGAAAGGTGCGCGTTGCAGGGTTTTTCCCCGGTTCGACCTTTGGGATTGCACCTGCCACGACCTCGGCAAGTTCCCCTGTAGTGGTAATTGTGCGCCCATCTGTGCGCTCCTTAATAATCGCCCTTGCAACCTGCTTAGCAAACCGTTCTTCACCATAATGTTTTATTACCTCTCCTAGTTTTTTTTCTGAAATCGTAGTTAACAGCTCTGCCACTGTTTTCCCACTCGTTTGATCCATGCGCATATCTAAAGGGCCATCTAACCGAAAACTAAAGCCGCGCTCCCCCTCATCAACTTGCGGTGATGAAATACCCAAATCCAGCAAAATACCATCCACGCTGGATAGGTGATGCTTTGCTGCTAATTGATTTAATGCTGAAAAATGTAAATGCTCGATATTAAATCGACCATCTGAAATTGTTTGACCTGTTTCAAAAGCCGCCAAATCACGATCGATCGCAAACAAACGGCCTTCTACCCCTAGTTGTTCCAGCACCTTCTTGCTATGGCCGCCTCGACCAAATGTGCAATCAATATAAGTGCCGCTTGATTTGATATTCAGCGCATCCACCGCCTCATCCAACAAAACAGCTGTGTGTGCCGCTCGCTCAGATTTTTGTGGCAGTGATGCTGTGGTGGGCGCGGATGTTGCGCCCTGCGTCATAGTGAGAAGCCTTCTAATTCTGACGGCATCTCAAACTCACCATCTTCATTCACCGCACTTTCACTTGCTTTTAGCCAAGCCTCTTTACTCCACAACTCAAAGTGGCTGCCCTGACCAACCAGCATTACCTCTTTTTGCAACCCAGCTAATTCACGTAATACTGGCGAAACAAGCATGCGCCCGGCACTATCCATACCAACATCTTCCGCATAACCCACTAACCGCCTTTGTAAAGCAGCTGATTTTTTATCAAAGCTAGATAAGCTCATTATTTTGGATTGGATAGGCTCCCATGCTGGCGCTGGGTACAACAACAAACAGGGGTGCGAATGTGCAGTCAGCACCATTTCGCCATTTGACTGCGCAAGCAACACTTCACGGTGTTTAGCTGGAATCGCTAAACGACCTTTTGCATCCATATTTAAATTTGCTGCACCTTTAAACACTTTTACGCGTCCACCCTTATTCTTTGTTAAAATTCCTTGCAGAAAACCATGGCAGGGATCTGAGGAATAATTAACACCCTTAGTAATTTGTTAACTATTCCCCACAAAACACCACTTTTCCCCACTATTTATAACTTTAGAGTATAAAATTGCTTAAAGCAAGCTTTTTTTCGTTATAAGACAAAGACTTAGCGCATTTTTGTATAAAAACAAACATGTTAATAATCATATACTTATATAGTTAAGTGAATGTTGAATATTAGTAGTCACTGATATCTTGTTGAATTTCTTGATGTGAATATTTTCAAGGTGTTTTGGAGGGTTGAATTGATTAGAGTTGACCGTTTGTGGCGTGATCTTTTGTGTCCAAAAACCGTACGACCTAAGCACTTAAAGAGTGGGGGGCGACCGCCGCACTAAATATTCAGCTGAGATGTTAAAATACCTCTGAAGTTAGCCAGACAGTCGCCGTCACACTTGTGTGAGGGAGGAAAGTCCGGGCTGCATAGAGCAAGATGACGGCTAACAGCCGTACGCCGTGAGGCGAGGAACAGGGCCACAGAGACGAGCGTATTTAGTTACGGTGAAACGCGGCAACCTCCATCTGCAGCAAGACCAAATAGACTGGCAATAGGCGTGACTCGCGCTGCTAGTGGGTAGGTTGCTCGAGCGTGTGAGTAATTGCACGCCTAGATGAATGACTGTCC
>JAZGEZ010000078.1:0-22249 GCA_036479055.1 Methylophilaceae bacterium
CCAATCAGTCTGAGCTCTCATTTGCCTACATGCATGCGTTTGAAGAAAAAGTTAAAGGCAGAGGCTCTATACCTCCTGGTGCGCCTCCTGCTGGTTTTGGTGGTGGTAATGCTGACATAAAAATGTACCAAAACTCATTTGGCATTGCCTACGGCTGGAAACTTTAATCCAAGCAACAACGTAGCGTTACCGTTATAATATTGGTTCATATTCTTATCAATATAGTGCGCTGCACTCTTTAATCATCATGCTAATTGTTAATCATCATGCTAATTGACTGGAATAACTTTACCCCTTGGGCATCACTTGTTGGCGGGATGTTGATCGGTATTGCTGCCTCTCTCTTTATTTTGTTTAACGGCCGCATTGCTGGGGTTTCTGGCATTATTGGCGGCTTAATTAAGCCTAACCATTATTTTGAAGGCTGGCGCATCGCATTCATTGCTGGGTTAATCATATCCCCCATTATCTGGCAGCTATTTAAACCATTACCAGCCATTCAGGTAGACGCTAGCTATGGACTATTAATTGCTGCCGGCCTTATTGTCGGCATCAGCACCCGTTTAGGCTCAGGCTGTACAAGCGGACATGGTGTATGTGGAATTTCTCGCTTATCACTACGCTCTATCATTGCGACACTAGCTTTTATGGGCGCTGGCTTTATCACCGTGTATGTTATTCGACATACATTAGGTATTTAACATGGAAAACAAACACGATAGCAGTTATACAACACTGGCCTTTTCGCTATTCGCAGGCATTATTTTTGGTTTTGGGCTAATACTTGCAGGCATGGCCAACCCCGCAAAAGTGCTAGCCTTTCTCGACTTGGCTGGTGCATGGGACCCTTCTTTGGCTTTCGTAATGGGAGGCGCCATACTGGTCGGCTTAATTACTTTTACCATGGCAAAAAAACGTAGCCTAAGCTTACTTGGCCTACAAATGCGTCTACCAACTTCAACCAAAATTGATAAGCGTTTAGTGTTGGGCAGCTTGATTTTTGGCATTGGTTGGGGACTTGCTGGCATCTGCCCAGGACCTGCCTTCGTTTTATTAGGTATTGGCAGCTTAAAAGGCATTGTATTTATTGTTGCGATGTTGGTTGGTATGTGGCTATTCGCGCGATGGGATAACCGCTAACGTAAGATTGCTAACCAGTCGTCTTAAAATCAAGATAAAATGGCAACATTCAATTAAACACATACCGCTATGTTCGATTTTTTCAAAAAAAATAAAAAACCCAAGATTGCCACTGAAGTAGAGGTAGACCTGCCTACAACAGAGAAACCCGTAGCAGAAACCCCGGTACTAGAAACTACTAGCCCAGAACCACTAACAGAGGCTAAAACCACACCAACAATTGACCCTGTAATAGAAAAAACACCCGAAGCAAAAAACACATCATGGGCCAGCCGACTAAAACAAGGCCTAAGCAAAACACGTAAACACTTTGGCGGGCAACTAACAAGTTTATTTAGTCGCGGTAAAATTGATGAAGAGACTTATGAAGAGCTTGAATCTATTCTTCTGACTTCTGATGTGGGCGTTGCCGCCACCCAAAAATTATTAGACAACCTGAAAGCGCGCGTCAAAAAAGAACGCCTGGAAGAGACTTCAGCGCTAAAAACTGCGCTAAAGACTGAGATGCTGGCCGTTCTAACCCCGCTAGAAACACCATTAAATACCGATGAACACACACCGTTTGTCATGATGCTCGCAGGCGTTAACGGGGCAGGGAAAACCACTACCATAGGCAAACTGGCCAAACTATATCAATCTCAAGGCAAGTCCGTTTTAATTGCAGCAGGAGACACCTTTAGGGCAGCAGCTCGTGAGCAATTACAAGTATGGGGTGAGCGCAATAATGTACACGTTGTCGCCTCTGAAGGCAGCGATGCGGCGGCCGTCATTTTTGATGCTGTGAATTCAGCCATCTCTAAAAAAATTGACGTGGTTATTGCCGATACTGCAGGACGCCTCCCTACTCAAATGCATTTAATGGACGAAATCACTAAAGTAAAGCGTGTGATTAATAAAGCTTATAACGGTGCCCCGCATGAAACACTATTAGTGCTAGATGCAAACACCGGTCAAAATGCAGTTAGCCAAGTACAAGCGTTTGATGATGCACTAGGCGTAACGGGCTTAGTCTTAAGCAAACTTGATGGCACCGCTAAAGGTGGCGTAATCGCTGCAATAGCCGAAACGCGCCCTATTCCTATTCGTTACATTGGCGTTGGTGAAGGCATTGATGACTTACGTTCTTTTAATGCAAGTGATTTTGTAGACGCTTTATTTGATGAATAAACTATAATAACCACATGAAAATATTTGGCTTAGTAACACCATGATTGTTTTAGATAATGTGACGAAGCGCTACCCTGGTAGCCAAGAAGCCTTAAGTAATGCGAGCTTTACCATTGAACAAGGTGAAATGGTCTATGTCACTGGTCACTCCGGCGCTGGCAAAAGCACGTTGCTTAAACTGGTTGCTGCCATCGAGCGCCCTACCAGCGGCACCGTTCTCATCAACAATCAAAATGTGAGCCAATTGCGTGAATCTGCCCTGCCCTATATCCGTAGAAAATTTGGGCTCGTTTTTCAAGACCATAAATTACTCTACGACCGTAATTGCTATCACAATGTCTCGCTACCATTAGCCATCAATGGCATGACTGGCGCAGACGCAGGAAAACGTATACGAGCAGCTTTAGACAAGGTCGGCCTGCTACACAAAGAGAAAGCGATGCCGATTACCCTTTCAGGTGGTGAACAGCAACGTTTAGCCATCGCACGTGCGGTCGTATCCAGGCCTTCTATTTTGATTGCTGATGAGCCTACTGGCAATCTAGACAAAAATTATGCTGGTGACATTCTGACTTTATTTAACGCATTTCAACAAGTCGGTGTGACCGTGATTATCGCAACGCATGATGCACTAGGCACAGCTAACCACCAGCTTAAAGTCTTGCACCTAGACCACGGCCGGCTAGTTGATGCAAAGGAAACAGCATGAACAGCTGGCTGACACAACATTCTCAAGCATTGAGACTGGTCCTTTCTCGTTTTAAAAGCAATCTATTTAGCACCTTATTTATCTCTTTAGCGATTGCAGTAAGCCTTGCTTTGCCTGTGGTTCTGCATCTGGTATTAGATAGCTTTTCTGAACTTGCTGGCTCTATCAAGAAAGAATCACATATCAGCATTTTCTTAGAACAAGACCAAGACGCAACAACGCGCGATAGCCTCCACAACACCTTAGCAAGTAATTCATGGATCAAAAGCTTTCGGTTTGTATCAAAAGAGGACGCCCTGAAGCAACTGTCTAACAATAGTAATAATAAAAACATTTTGATAGGGCTGGATAAAAACCCCCTTCCTGATGCTTTCTTCATTGAACCCTCAGCATTAGATAAAGATTCCATCGATTTACTCAAAAGCCAACTAAGCGGTTTAGATGGCGTAGAAGAGGTACAGATCGATGATGCTTGGCTCAAACGTTTAAGTTACTTACTCATATTCGGTAAGAAGGCCATGCTTATTTTGGCGATGTTATTGGGTTTTGCTTTATTTGCCGTGATTGGCAACACCATACACATGCAAATTTTGACACAACATGAAGAAATTGAGGTTAGCCAGCTCATTGGGGCAACAAAAACCTTTATCCGTAGACCCTTCTTATACTTAGGTGCGGGATATGGTCTAATTGGTGGCGTACTGGCCTGGCTCATCTCCTACGGTGTCATCACTTCATTTAATCAGTCTATTTCAGCTATAGCTACTGATTATCAAACAAATTTTAGTTTACACTTGCCTGATATAACCATTGCCGGCATCACTTGCTTAACGGCCGTTGCAATAGGTCTTCTATCAGCACACTTGGCTGTTTCTAAGTCTTTATTCAAATCAATTAACTAGGCAGTGTTTGCAACTTTTCTCGAAACTAGCACTCTTACTCTATGAGTGCTAAAATAGCACTATTATTTTGAAAAGGAGCATGGCCATAACCGCTTTAACATTACCTTCAATTGGATCTCTTGATAGTTACGATCAATATATGCGTACGATCAAGACATTCCCAATACTCACAGCTGAAGAAGAGCATGAGTATGCAACACAACTTCATCAACATAATGATTTAGAAGCGGCGCAAAAATTGATTGTTTCGCATTTGCGCCTAGTGGCTAGCATTGCACGAGGTTATACGGGTTATGGTTTACCACAAAATGACTTAATTCAAGAAGGCAATATCGGCCTTATGAAAGCGGTTAAACGCTTTGACCCTGAACGGGGTGTCCGCCTAGTCTCCTTTGCCATACACTGGATTAAAGCTGAAATCCACGAATATGTCATTCGTAATTGGCGCCTTGTCAAAACCGCAACCACCAAAGCGCAACGTAAATTGTTTTTTAATTTACGTAGCATGAAAAAAAACATCGGCACACTGAGCCCTGATGAAGTCGATCATATTGCAACAACACTCAACGTAAAGCCAGAAGAAGTAATGGAAATGGAATACCGTCTAAATGGTCAAGAAATGTCCATCGATACGCAAGTAGATGCAGACGGTGAGGAGTCATATAACCCGATTGCGCATCTAGAAGCTGACACACCAGAACCATCAGAATATTTAGAAACAAAGCAAAATGCAAAACTACAATCAATTGCATTAAATGAAGCATTAGCCAGCCTTGATGATAGGAGTCGATGCATTCTAGAGGCTCGCTGGTTAAATGAGAAAAATAACCGCACCTTACATGATTTAGCAGGGGAATTTGGCGTTTCTGCCGAACGTATTCGCCAAATTGAGAAAAAGGCCATGCAGAATGTTAAAAAAAGAATGTTAACCGCGAGTTAACATTAGGTTTGATTCAAAAAAACAGCCGCTATCTAGCGGCTGTTTTTTTATGTCAATATTACGATTTTTAGCTAAGCTGCTTCTACTTTTTGAGTATTTTCAAAAGATAATGCATTGCTCATATGCTGTTTCAATATTTGCAAATCATCCATTTGAGCACGAATGCTCTTCTCAATATTCTCAAGCTCTAAGATGCGGTCTTCTAAGGTGTCTGTTGCTTTATAAATGCGTTTAATACTTTCTAAGCGACGGCGTAGTTGTAGCTGATGCTCTCTGACTTGTGACTCCATTGGTGAAATAACAGCTTTAAGCCAATTCTCAACATCTCTATTTGCCACTTCGTACACATGCACAACGCGGCTAGCCAACGTCTCAAAGAACTTGGTAGTCAACGTCATTTTCTCGTTCGCAATCATGTTAAAAGTCGTATTAAACTGCTCTTTATATGCGCGCTCTAGCTTGGAAAGCTCTTTTTGATAACGTAGTGTAGAGAATGCTGGCGGCTCTGTTTTACGAAGGCCATGTTCTTTTGAGAACTTGTCGTACATCACGTCCATCATTTTCTTAATTTCATCAATTTGCTCATCAGAAGAAACCAAGCGACCTTTTAGGTCCTCAAAGAAGTCATCCATTGCATCACGTAACGTTTTGGTAAACTTTGCTGAAACCATCGTCTCCCGCGTATTGTGTACTTTGAGCTTTAATGCTTCCATGCCAAGCAACGTAAACAGCTTGTTGGTTTGTTGTGAAAACACGCTACGCAAAGCCTGAAAACGCTGCAAACCTTTTTCAAAGTTTTCTTTATCTTGCTTAACTTTGTTCATCATGTGCTCAACAACATCTTCGTTTTTACCTCGTAAGCCACGAAGCTCTTCTAGCTGGTCGATTACACCTGTCACACGTGAATCTAGAATCATATTGGAGTTGCTAATTAAGTCTTCAACTTCATTCTTGGTGTTGTCATGCACAATCTCTTTTTTAGAAGGAATAAGCTCTTCAGATAGTGCTTTTTCAAGGTCTAACAATCGGCTTTTTTCCACCAAAGCATCATCACCATTAATTTTACCCAGCAAGCCTTTTTGTGCTGATGTTGGGAAAATGTGACCTTCATCTAAACTCAGTAACTCTGCAGTTGTTTTAACTTGCTTAGCAATTTCCTTGTCCACAGCTTTTTGCGTTTTCAATTCATCCCATAAGCCATCAATTTTATTCAACACCGCCATACGGCCTTTTTGTTTCCAGCGTGTACCACTAATATACTGACGCCAAACATCAATCTCAGACTTAGTGACACCCGTATCTGCAGCTAAAATAAACAATACAGCATGCGCATTTGGCAACATGTTTAATGTCAACTCGGGCTCTGTACCAATCGCATTTAAACCTGGCGTGTCTAAAATAACCAAGCCTTGTTCTAGCAAAGGGTGAGGGAAGTTAATGACTGCGTAACGCCAGCACGGGATATCAATTGAGCCATCTTTGTTGAGGCTCATCTCATCATCACTACTATTAGGGTCGAACAACCCAAACTTTTCAGCTTCTTCAACTGTCACTGTTTTTGTTTGGCTGACCTGATCAAATGCTTTCGCCATGCTTTTATTTGACTCTATGTCAAATTCGATGACTGTCCACTCTTCAGGGTAGCGTTTGTATTCTGTTGTTGTCGCATCTAATGCGCGTGTGTCAATCGGCAGCAATTGTATTGAACTCGGTTTAGAAGGGTCATATAACAACTCTGTTGGACACATTGTCGTGCGGCCTGCACTAGAGGGAAGCAAACGTTGCCCATAACCAGCAAAGAAAATGGCATTAATTAATTCTGATTTACCTCGAGAGAATTCAGCAACAAATGCAACATTTAATTTATCTTCACGTAGGCGCTCTAATAAATTGGTAATGCGCTGATCGATTTGTGCATCATTAAGCTCTTGCTCATTCAGCCAATTACGATAATCACATATGCTATCAACCAGCGCTTTTCTCCATTGAGAGTAGCCTGCTAGTTGGATTGCTAAATCTGTATCTGCCATTATTAAATTATCCTCTGAATTGGCTTCTTTTTACTGCTATCACTCTATCATGAACAAGAAAAAATTAAACGAAATCAGTTACTTTTGATACCACATTTAAGCTAGATTCTGATAAAAGGTGGCTTTTCTGCGACAAACGGTTAGCTGAGACGACTAATAGCGATATATATCATCACCCTAATGTGCCTTAGCGATGTTCTGATATCATTCTATCTCAAGTACAATTGACGGTAATCCATCATGAGCGGCCTAGATGCCAACACACCAACACCTATCGATATTAAGCTACATCAAGCCTCGAAGCTGCTTGAAATTAAATTCAACAACAATACTGAATGTAAGCTTTCCTGCGAGTTTTTACGCGTATACTCACCCTCCGCCGAAGTAAAAGGTCATGGTGCAGGCCAAGAGGTATTACAAATAGGCAAAGAAGAGGTCAATATCTCAGGTATCGAACCCGTCGGTAATTATGCCGTCAAACTAATATTCACCGATGGGCATGACACAGGCTTATATTCTTGGGATTACCTGTATTATTTAGCAGAGAATTACGAAAAACTTTGGTTAGAATATATTGGCAAGTTAGAGGCTGCCGGCCACAAAAGGAAATAGGATGAGCAATAAAGAAACACACTTTGGTTTCCAATCTATTGAAGAGAATGAAAAACAGAAAAAAGTAGGTGAAGTTTTTCATTCTGTCGCGCAAAAATATAACATGATGAATGACGTTATGTCTGCGGGCATGCACCGCCTATGGAAACGTTTCACAGTAGACACTAGCGGTGTTAAGGCTGGTGATAGCGTGTTAGACATTGCCGGCGGTAGCGGTGACTTATCTAAACTATTCAGCAAAAAAGTCGGTACGACAGGTCAAGTTATCCTTACTGACATCAATGCATCTATGCTTGCAGTAGGCCGTGACAACATGATAGACACAGGGCTAAAAGTACCTGTAGCACAATGTAATGCAGAGTTTTTACCCTTCGCTGACAACTCTTTTGATTGTGTGATTGTGGCATTTGGGTTGCGCAATATGACGCATAAAGATAATGCGCTAAAAGAAATGCAGCGTGTGCTTAAAGTTGGCGGGCGTTTGCTCGTGTTAGAGTTTTCAAAGGTATGGGCACCACTCAGCAAGGTATACGATGCATACTCATTTAAATTTTTACCTTTTATGGGCAAGTTAATTGCCAATGATGCTGATAGCTACCAATACCTAGCTGAGTCTATTCGAATGCACCCAGATCAGGATACATTAAAAAAAATGATGGGTGATGCAGGGCTTAAAAAAGTGGATTATTACAACTTGAGTGCTGGCGTTGTTGCTTTGCATAAAGGGTATAAGCTTTAAAACTTATCTATGTTTAAACCACTAGCCACACGATTCCTACAACATCTCATCTCGCAAAACAACTGGGCACGTAAACACCTTGTTGAATTTTCAGGCAAAGTTGTACAATTTGATATTGCTTTTGTTAAAACCAAATTACTTATCTTGGAAGATGGCGCTCTTGGCATTGCTACCGACAATGCTGATATTGATGCAAGCATTCACATTCCGCCAAGTTTAGCATTGCGCCTAGCGGCAAAAGATGAAACGGCAAAACTGCTTATCAACATTGAGGGTGATAGCCATTTGGCGGCTGAGCTAGCAAAAATACTACAACTCATGCGTTGGGATTTTGAAGAAGATTTAAGTCAGGTAATGGGTGATATTCCCGCTAATAAAGCCGCACTTTTTAGTAAAAAAGTTTTTATTACAGCAAAAAAACAATCACTCAATGCAGTTGAAATGCTGAGTGAATATTGGCAAGAAGAAAAACCAATTTTAGCTAAAAAATGGCGTGTTGAGCAATTTAACAACCAAGTCGACACCTTACGTAGCGACTATGCTAGATTTGAAAAAGTATTGGATAAGCTAGCAAAGAGAGTCAAAGAAAGCAGTGCTGTATAAACATGTATTACCTTCGTTTAATTTATATTGTTTGGGTCGCACTTTGGTACCGACTTGACGACTTCATCACACAAGACTCCGGCTTCAACCCGTTACAAGTTTTAATCAAAATCTGTTTTTTCTGGTGCAACAAAAGAAAACCACGTGGCGTTCGCTTAAGGTTGGCTTTAGAAAAGCTTGGTCCCATTTTTATCAAGTTTGGCCAAGTGCTCTCTACACGCCGCGACCTACTACCTGAAGATGTCGCGAATGAGCTTGCTAAATTACAAGATCAAGTACCACCAGTAACCTATGCTGAAATCGAAAAAACGGTTACGTCAGCCTTCGGCCAGCCACTTGAAACGATTTACACATACTTTGACAAAGAGTGTGTTGCTAGCGCATCCGTGGCACAAGTACACTTTGCTCGCTTAAGTAGTGGACAAGATGTCGCTGTCAAAGTGTTGCGCCCAGGGATTGATAAGATTATTACGCAAGACTTATCCATTCTAAAATCACTCGCTTGGTTAGTACAAGCCCTATCTGAAGAGGGTAAGCGATTGAAACCATTAGAGATTGTAGATGAATTTTCGCGCCATACAAAACATGAGCTAGACCTCACATTGGAAGCAGCGAACTGTAGCCAACTTGCACGGAACTTTAAAGATAAACGATTACTCATTCCAGAGGTTCATTGGGATTATTGTAGAAAATCAGTCATGACGATGGAGCGCATGCATGGCACACCGATTAGAGATACTGAAGCGCTTCTTGCTAAAGATATCGATCTATCACAGTTAGCGCACGATGGCGTAGAAATATTTTTCACTCAGGCATTTCGAGACGGTTTTTTCCATGCTGACATGCATCCCGGTAATATCCAAGTAGCAGATGATGGTCGTTATATCGCGTTAGATTTTGGCATTATGGGCAGTTTGAACGATGCTGATAAATATTACTTGGCACGTAATTTTTTAGCTTTCTTTAATCGAGATTATCGTGACGTGGCACAAGCGCATATTGACTCTAGCTGGGTCCCAAAAGACACTAACGTAGATGAACTAGAAATCGCGATTCGCGCCATTTGTGAACCTATATTCAACAGGCCACTTAAAGAAATTTCATTTGGCAGAACCTTGCTAAGTTTATTTCAAATGTCTAGGCGTTTTGGTGTGGTCATACAACCGCAATTAATCATGCTACAAAAGACATTGCTCAATATAGAAGGACTTGGCCGCGATTTGGATTCAAACATAGATTTATGGCAAAGCGCTCGCCCATTTTTAAAACGCTGGATGAGTGAACAATTAGGCTTAAGAAAGGTCGCAAACACCTTTAAAAAAGAACTGCCTTTCATCTTAAGAACAGCACCAGAAATGCCACGGTTAATACACCGTTTTCTAAGTCAACAAACCAATTTTGACCAAGAAGCGCCTTTACGTGCTGAAATAGACAAACTCATTCAAGTACAACAAAAGCATATTAGCTGGCAAAAAACATTAACATTAACGTTGATTGCTGTTGCTCTATTACAAGTCCTATTGATTGTATTCACCGTACTGTTATAGCCCAAATCTCAATCGCCTTGCATATAGCTCTCAGTTATCAATAAAACCCACTACCGTTTACTTTTGACAGGCCTGACAGTAGAAAGTGGACCTTTGCCCTATCCTTATACTTTTAATCAGCGTGCCGCACACCTTACATGGTTCCTCCATGCGTGAATAGACAAAGTATGATTGCTGAAAGTATCCAGGGTTACCATCGACAGCAGCAAAGTCTTTTAAACTGCTACCGCCTGCTTCAAGCGCATCTCTTAGTGTGGCTTTAATTTCTGAGACTAATTTCTCACACCTCGATAAACTTAATTTGTTAGAGACAAGTTGCGGATTAATGCTTGCTCGAAATAAAGACTCATTAGCATAAATATTACCGACACCAACGACCAAATGCGCATCCATAATCGTGTTTTTAATTGGTGCTTTACGCCTACGTAACTGTTGATACAAATATGCTCCGTTAAACAGGTCTTCTAAGGGCTCTGGCCCCAATGACCTGAGCAACACATGGTTCTGCGGCGCGTCTCCTGCCCATAAAACAGCACCAAATCGTCTTGGGTCTGTTAGGCGTAAGACTTGCTGGTTATGAAACTGGAGATCAAAATGATCATGCTTTTCTGGTGGATGGTTTCTATCTAACAAACTAATATGGCCAGACATACCCAAATGCAATAACAGTGTCCCGCTCTCAAATTCAGCAAGAATATATTTCGCTCGCCGCTTTAAGCTTAATAGCGCTTTGTTTTCTAATGTTGTTACAAGGTGACTTGGAATAGGCCACCGCATAGAAGCATTGCGTATGACCACATTTTTAACGCGTTGATTGATTAAGGGTAGCAGCCCTTGTCTTGTGATTTCGACCTCAGGTAACTCAGGCATGCAGAACGTTATTGAAGGTTAAGCGGAGGATTCAACATTGTAAAACCAACGTCATTACTGAAGTGATAAATCAGCCCCTCATCAGGGCGTGCAAGTAAGAGCTCTGGAGATTCCATGTGCTTATCGATAAGGACGGTCTTTCCATTTGCCAACTTAACCTTAAAAGAAGGATAAGTCGTATTTCGGTCTGGTGTATACAACTCAACAGATTTGGCTGGATTTTGCCTCCAGCTAAACTCGAGCCATTCATTCATCTCATTTTGGGTGTGTTTGGCTTTCGCTATATTCGTTTTCCAATGGCCTTTTTCTACGTCCACATTTAAACGTGTCTCTTCCCACTGCTCTAACTGTGCAAAATCAAAACCAGTCATCTGTTTTATTTCGTCTGGCGATAAAATATTCTTATCGACCATTTCGATAGGTTGCGTAGCTGCTGCTTCTGAATACCCCACACTCAACAAATATACGCTATCCGCATAAGCAACATACTGCTCTCCGGTGACGGTATTATAAGCTCCATAAGTAAAGCGATCATCACCATGCTCGTTTGCCATTGTTAGCTTGACCAAAGGCTGATCCAAGTCAAACTTGGCTAGATTTGTTGCTGGGAATTTATTTTCACTCGTCGCTGCAACCACCGATAAAATACGCTGCACTGACAGCTGATCTGCACGTAGCTTATATGGTGCGTTCATGTGCCAATACCCATCTACTTTATCAAATACGACTGGTGCTTTTGCAGGAAACTCCGCCTTAACTGCCGTAATGCCAGCCAGCTTTAATTGAGAAACCTCATAATTAGGCTTGGCTTCCACTTCGGCTTTCGGTCTTAAATACATAAATGTCACTAGGCCCGCCACCAGTGCCAACATCATTAAATTAAGTATCCATCTTTTTTTCATTGTCTGTTTAAAACCTTTTTATTTGGACGCCGCACGACTAAACTTTCCTGCGTCTCCACCACAGCACAAAGCCTGCTACAAAAAAGATTAGAGGGATAAAGAATTGAAAGCTGTGAAACACAATCCAAGCAATTGCTCGCCCACTATCTGTGTCTGGAATAGTTACATTTGCATCTTTCAACGGCATAGGCTGGATCGTAATTAACGCATCATCACCAGCTAGCCAGTTAACAATATTTATCCCAAAATCAAGATTTCCACCATTGGTTATAAATGTATTTGATAAGAAATTGGCATTTCCCATCACAACAATACGCTGCCCTTTTTTCCCATAAGTCCGTTCCAACGCCACCCCTATATTAATCGGGCCTCGTTTATCTTTTTTTACATCAAAGGTGACTTTTTGATTCTTAACACCGGGTTCAATTGCTTCGGATTCCAGCCAGCCATTAGGCGCGACTTCTACTAAACGCCCTATCTTCCAACCCAGCTCATATGAAGCTTTCGCATCAACTTCTCGCGCCTCTGGAAATAGCGTACGTAATTGAAAGTTACGTGTAATGGCATGGTCGCCATAAGAACTGGCAAAAGCTACTTTTGCATCTGCCCCATACTGTGCCGCAGACATATCAACTGCAATACCTGGAGAAACTTTAATGCCCAAATAATCAGCCACAATATCCAAGCCATGTAAGTTATTGTCGTCTAATAACCAAAGCACATTGCCGCCAGATTCGATATAAGCTTTAATTTTTTTCGCCTCAACATCACTCACATTAACCTGTGGGGCTGCAATCACCAACATGGCACCATTGCTAGGGACGTCTTGTGCAATCATTAGATCAGGGTTAGCAAACTTAAAGCCTTTAGCTTCCAACTGCTTACCAAACTCACCCAAGTCATGATTTTTAATACCCTGTAAGTGCCTTTCTCCGTGCCCATCTAAAAACATAACCGGCTTATTGTTAGTGCGAGATAAACGCACCATAAGGTTTGTCATATCCTGCTCTACAATCGGCGGGAAAATATGCTCAACACGCTTGTTATACTCAACAACAACCTCACCATCCTGCTTAATGTTAGCCTCTTGCGCTAGTTTCGGCTCTTCAGTCGGGTTGACAAACGTCAGCTTGATGTCTTTTTTTGCCCGCTGATAACGTGCAATAAAATCTAACATTCCTTTTCGGAAGTTATCCCCTCTACTTGCATCATCATTCGTAGCAAACACGGTGATATTAACGGGGTCTTTCATTTGATTCAGCACTTCCACACTACCTTGTGTCAAGATATTGCGATTGGCTTGTGTTACATCTGTCGCATAGCGATATTGATGGGCTAAGTAGCCTAAAATAACAATTAACACTAAAAACAGAATGACGAATAACCAACTTTGCGCCAACATTTGACGCTTTAAACTACGATTCATTTTCATACGGTAACCTGACTAACCTCTTAAACGGTCTGCGTCTAAGCGACGAATCGTTAAAATTAAGAAAGTAAAAATAAACAAAAGAAAATAGACAATGTCGGCTGTATCAATTAAGCCGCCAGAAAATGATTGAAAATGCCGCATGAAAGAGAGCTGTGCCATTGTGCTACTAGGGTCTCCTGCGAAAAAACGCTCCAATATCATCAACACAAACAATGCAATAAAAGTCAAAATAGCGGCGACGACAGGCTGAGAAGTTAGGCTAGAAAAATACAAGCCTAGCGCTGAAAAGCTTGCCAACAATAAGAACAACCCTAACGAATTTGCAAAAATATAGCCGAAATCAATATCCGACCATATATTCAACGTCATCAGCATTAATCCAATATAGGCAATTAATATACTCAAGAATGCAATCAGGCCTAAGAACTTACCTAGCACAATTTCCACAATCGATAATGGCGCGCTCAATAAAAACGGCAAGGTCTGGTTGCGACGCTCTTCAGAAATTAACCGCATAGACAGCAGCGGCACTGCAAACAACATAACAAATGAAGCCAGCCCATATACCGTTTGACCAACGAACTGCGTAACTCCAGTTCGCTCTGCTGGGCGAATAGAACCTGACATCACTTCAAAGTAATTGTTCACGCCATTGAGATAATATGTACCAAATGCAAACATGAGCAATGCCAAAATAATCCAACCCATTGGTGATGCAAACATGCTTTTTAATTCTTTTCTTGCAATACTAATTATCATACTAAAATCCCTCTAAAGCTCTGCTTTAAGCTGCAGCCGGTTCTTTATCCGCTTGCGCACCATCTTGATAAGTTAATTGTACAAAAACATCTTCTAAACTCGCTTGGTCTGGTGCAATTTGATATAGCCCCCAGCCGTTTTTCACGGCTGCTTTCACAATCGCTTCATGTGGCTTAGCACCTTCTTCAACAGTAATTCGCATCATATTATCGTCAGTTATTTCAACATCAGAAACACCTTTAATCTTAGCAACAGCTTCTAGCTCAGGTGTTTTATTAAAGCCCACTAAAAGCTTATTACCCATTCGATGCTGTTTAAGCACATCAATATCACCATTAAACACCAACTTGCCTTGATCAATAATTTGCACATGGTCACAAACCATTTCCACTTCAGGCAAAATATGTGTAGAGACAATTACGCTATGCTCTTTCCCAATATCTTTGATTAGCTTACGAATATCACGAATTTGAATCGGATCCAGACCTACCGTTGGCTCATCTAAAATAACCACCATAGGATTATGAATAATGGCTTGCGCAATGCCGACACGCTGTTGGTAGCCATTAGATAAGTTCTCAATTAAACGTTTACTCATATGACCTAAGCCGCAACGCTCTTTAGCACTTTCTACCGCTTTTTTGATGTGCTTTCTACTGACCTTATGCAAGCGTGCAGCAATCGTTAAATACTCATCAACCGTAAACTCTTTATATAAGGGACGCATTTCTGGTAAATATCCGATAAGGGCCTTAGCCTCTTTAGGATTTTCTATCATATCTACGCCACAAATCTTCACACTACCAAGACTAGGGGCTAAATTGCCTGTTAGCATTTTCATGGTCGTCGACTTGCCTGCACCATTAGGACCTAAAAATCCTAATACTTGACCTTTAGAGAGGTTAAAACTCACTTCATCAACGGCTGCTCGCCCACCGTAAAGTCGGGTAAGCTCAATCGCTTCTACTGTAAAATCATTCATAAGTTATTATATGTAAGGCACTTTTATAAAATTCTAATCATCTAAGAAACTAAATTGCTGGATAAGTTTCAAGCAAAAAGTTATAGTTGAGGCTAATAGTTAAGACTGATGTTTACCTAAACATCAGGGTCAATTGTTTCAAGAACCCTTAATTATGGATGAACTTGTGCAAACTGTCACGGACTAAACAAGACTTTGAGCCTAATGGTGCCAGATATTAACAAAATGTTTACAATTAAAAAAATATTCTTAATCGCATGTTTAAGTATTGCTGGCATAGCCAGTGCTTACGCTGAATCCAATGCTAGCACCACCCCTGAAATCACAACGGCCAACGCAGAGTTTGTATACAAATACTTACTTGGCGAGGTTGCTGGGCAACGCGGTGACCTGCTGTTGGCAAGCCAGCTATTTTTAGACCTTGCAAAAAAAACGCGAGACCCTCGTTTGGCAGAGCGTGCAGCGCGTTCAGCCGCTTATGCTAGACAACAGGGGTTAGCGTTAGAAGCGGCCACCTTATGGGCTGAATTAGATCCAAACTCATTAGAAGCACAACAAGCTTCCAGCCAAATGTTGGTTGCTAGCGGCGACATCAAAAGGGCAGTCCCTCACATTAAAAAATTATTAGCGAAAGACGATATGCGCGCTAATGGTTTTTTATACATCAACGATTTGTTAGGCGCCCAGAAAGACAAAAAGGCGATGTATGAAATCGTTAAAGAACTGGCGCAACCCTATCCAGAATCAGTAGAAGCGCACTTCGCATTGGCAAGAGCAGCTTGGTTAGCTGACGACAGTGTCGCTGCAAAAGTTGCACTGATAAAAACAAATAAATTACGCCCTGGATGGGAACCAAGTGCACAAATGCATGGGCAAGTGATTGCTAAAACATCCCCTGACGAAGCCATTGTTTTCTATAAAAACTTTTTGAACAAGCACCCTGATGCCAGCAAAGTGCGAATGAGCTACGCTAAATTACTGGTCAACTTGAAACGGTATAAAGAAGCAAAACCTGAGTTCATTAAGTTATCCGAAAGCGCTAAAGGCAACCCTGAAACCAGTGCTGTAATCGGCCTATTGTCATACGAAGCTAACGAGCTAGAAATGGCAGAAAAATACCTACATCAAGCCTTAGCTAATGGCTTCCATGACCCTGAGCAACTCTACATATACTTGGGGCGCACTGAAGAGCGCAAGAAAAATGACAAAAAAGCACTGGAATGGTACAACCAGGTGCCAGCCAATAATAGCCATTATTTAGAAGCTAAACTTTCTACCGCTGACGTGATTGCACGCACAAAAAGCCTTGATGCCGCCATTAGCATGCTCGACGACCTTAAAGACCTCACGACAGAGCAACGGCTTACTGTCGTCCAAACGCAAGCGGGCATGCTGGCACAAGATAAACGTCATGAAGACGCTTACGAGCTCATTAAGAAAACAGTGAATTCAGTGCCCAATACACCACAACTTTTATACGACTATGCAATGGCTGCTGAACGCATTGGAAAACTAGACATTATGGAAGCTGAATTACGTAAAGTCATTAAGCTCCAGCCAGATTACGCAGCAGCTTACAACGCGTTAGGTTACTCATTTGCAGATCGCAACATCAATTTAAGTGAAGCCAAGACCTTAATTGAAACAGCCATCAAACTCTCGCCAGAGGACCACTACATTCTAGACAGCTTAGGCTGGGTAGAATATCGACTAGGTAATTACGCCACCGCAATAGAACATCTACGCAATGCGCACAACATTCAGGCAGACCCAGAAATTTCTGCCCATTTAGGCGAGGTGTTGTGGAAACAAGGTTTACAAGAAGAAGCTGAGAAAATTTGGAATACTGCATTAAAAAACTTCCCTGAAAACAATGTTTTGGTTGGCACCTCTAAGAAATTCAAACCTTAATTAACCTAGATTGATTAATATGCACCTTCCTAATCACCGCATTAAATATGCGCTGTTTATCGCAGTCGTTTATCTAAGCGGTTGCACAACCATTGCGACACAACCAAAACCTGCTAGCACATCAAAACCATCTGTTTTACACAAACAACACATGGAGCACATTGCTAACATCCAGCAATTTTCACTCAAAGGCCGTTTTGGCGTGACCACGAGCCCAAAAAACTTTTCTGCAAGGCTGGCTTGGCAGCACACTCAAGAAAAAGACAATATAGATATCTATTCTCCGATTGGTGGCAAAGTTGCCAATATTGTAAAAACATCAGAACAAGTCACACTCACGGACAATGGCAAGAAAACGATTGAAGCCAAAGATGCTGAAACGCTAACTGAAAAAACACTTGGTTTCAGGCTACCCTTGTCTGGGTTAAGTTACTGGGTATTAGGTAAACCGAGTGAGACAGGCCTAGTCAATGCAGTCACTTGGGATGAATTTGGCAGAATCAATCGCCTACAACAAAGCGGTTGGGACATTCAATACAAAAACTACACTGAAACCGCTGGTTACTATTTGCCCAAAAAAGTAACCCTGAAAAATGAAAAAATGACGTTAAAATTCATTATTGAGAAATGGACTGGTTTATAACGCATCGTCCAGCCAGCAACCGCTAGCCATATTTAATCATGCCTGACTTCAACACTTTCTTAGCGCCCGCAAAAATCAATCTCTTTTTGCATATAACTGGACAACGTGCAGATGGTTACCACACGTTACAAAGTGCATTTCAATTACTAGACTACTACGATGTCATTTCTTTAAAAGCCACTCATAATGGGTCAATTAAGCGTGTTACAAATCTCGCTGACATTCCCGAGCAAAAAGACCTATGCGTACGTGCCGCGCAAGCATTGCAGCTCGTTACAGGCTGCAACCATGGCGTAGAAATTGCGATAGAAAAGCACATCCCTATGGGAGCAGGGCTTGGCGGAGGCAGTTCAGATGCTGCGACAGTGCTGCTTGCCCTCAATCAATTATGGGCACTTAATTTAAGCCGTGAAAAATTGATGGAAATAGGCCTAACACTGGGTGCTGACGTACCAATCTTCATCTTTGGTCAAAATGCGTGGGCTGAAGGCATTGGTGAAATTTTAACGCCACTGTCATTACCTATACAACATTATGTCGTTTTAACCCCGCAAGTACATGTATCAACTGCACAAATATTTGCTAATCCCACATTGACAAAAGACACGAAACCATTGAAAATAGCGGACTTTTCAAAGGGGACAAATGCTAACTTGTTTAGCAACAACCTTGAGAAGGTAGTTTGTGAAGAATTTTCAGCAGTTGCATCTGCCCTAGAATGGCTTAACCAATATGGTCAGGCACGTATGAGCGGATCAGGTGCATCTGTATTTGTAGCAGTTGATTCAATCACAAAGGCAAATGTGATTTGCAAGAAAAAGCCCATTAATATGCAGGGTTTTGTTGCAAAAAGCTTACATCATCACCCTTTGTACGAATTAGCAAAGTAAAGTTTTTTAAGTGAAGTTTTTTGGGGAGTCGCCAAGTTGGTTAAGGCACATGGTTTTGATCCATGCATGCGAAGGTTCGAATCCTTCCTCCCCAGCCAGGATTTAATAACTAAAAGCGTGTAGATTAACTGATTTACACGCTTTTTAAATTTGATAAAGGACGCGTGTGGCAAGTACTAGCAACATGATGGTATTCACAGGAAATGCCAACCCAGCATTAGCACAAGAAGTGGCTGCCAACCTTGGCATTCCACTTGGCCGCGCAGATGTGGGTCGCTTTTCAGATGGCGAAATCATGTTAGAAATTCTTGAAAATGTGCGTGGACGTGATGTCTTCGTGCTACAACCCACTTGCCACCCTACCAATGACAGCCTAATGGAAATTATGGTCATGGTCGATGCGCTACGTCGCTCTTCTGCTGGCCGCATTACCGCTGCCATTCCTTACTTAGGCTATTCAAGACAAGATCGCCGCCCACGCTCTGCGCGTGTTGCCATTACAGCTAAAGTCGTTGCAAACATGCTCACAAGCGTCGGTGTGAACCGCTTGCTGACGATGGACTTACATGCGGACCAAATCCAAGGTTTCTTTGATATCCCAGTGGATAACATCTATGGCACACCACTATTGCTGGATGATTTGTTAGCGCAAAAACATGATAATTTAGTGGTTGTATCACCAGACGTTGGTGGTGTAGTGCGTGCACGCGCCGCAGCAAAACATATCGCCTCAGACTTAGCGATTATTGATAAACGTCGTCCAAAACCAAACGTGGCTAAGGTCATGAATATTATTGGCGAAGTATCTGGCCGCACCTGCGTCATCGTGGATGATATGGTCGATACTGCAAACACATTATGTGAAGCCGCGGCTGCCTTGAAAAAACAAGGCGCGAAAAAAGTAGTGGCATATGCAACTCACCCAATTTTATCGGGCAATGCGGTAGAGCGTATTGCAGCATCTGAACTAGATGAATTAGTCGTGACCAACACGATCCCGCTAAAAGCAGATGCCATTGCTAGCAAATGCATTCGCTCATTAAGCGCAGCCGCTTTATTAGCAGAAACGATTAAACGCATTAGTCAAGAAGAGTCAGTCTCTTCTTTATTTAAAGAATAAAATTTAGCCTGTTATCTGGTCGCGGATAGCAGATTTTTAGGTAGTACATTTAGGAGTAACAAAATGAGCATTAATATTAAAGCAGTCCAACGTGACGTAAAAGGTACGAGTGCGAGCCGCCGCCTACGTCGTGCAGGTAGTGTACCCGGCGTGGTATACGGTGGTGAAAAGCCAGCCATTACTTTAGAATTTGAACATAAAGCACTATTCATGGAGTTTCGTCATGAAGCTTTCCATGCGTCCATTTTAAGCCTAGAAGTCGACGGCAAAAAAGAAGATGTGCTACTGCGTGATTACCAATTACACCCCGTACGTAACACCATTCAACACGTTGATTTTCAACGTGTTTCTGCTACGCAGAAAATTCACGTTAAAGTACCATTCCACTTTATTAATGCTGATGTTGCGCCAGGCGTTAAAGTGAGCGGTGGTATTGTGGGTCATATCTTAAACGAAGCAGAAGTAAGCTGCTTACCGAAAGAGCTACCTGAATTTATCGAAGTCGACTTAGGTAACCTAGAACTGGGTGATGCGATTCACTTATCAGAAATCCCAACACCAGATAACGTTGAATTTATTCAATTAGCACATGGTAACGACCCTGCAGTAAGTGCCGTTAATAAACCGCGTGCCGCAATCGTTGAAGAAGTCGTTGAAGCTACTGATGAAGATGCAGCAGAAGGCGATACAGCTGAAGGTTCAGAAGGCGATACAGCTGAAGGTTCAGAAGGTGATGCTGAGTAATTGCTAAGGATTAAAATAACGCGTGTTCTAGTGATAGAGCGCGCGTTTTTTATTTATGCTATTCATATAGTCAACCTAATTAATAAAGTAGTAAGCTAACGTAATGACAGCAGCAATCAAATTATTTGCAGGCTTAGGTAACCCTGGCGATAAATACACTGCCACACGCCACAATGCTGGCTTTTGGTGGGTGGATTTAATTGCCGAACAAACCAACAGCACGCTAACCATGGATGCCAAAATGTTTGGTACCACGGGTAAGCTCAGCCCTAACAATGATAAATGGCTACTAAAGCCCACTACGTTTATGAATGCGAGTGGTAAAGCTGTGGCTGCAATTGCAAACTATTACAAAATCAAGCCTGAAGAAATTTTAGTGATTCATGACGAGTTAGATTTGCCTGCTGGCCAAAGCAAACTTAAATTTGGTGGTGGCCATGGAGGGCATAATGGCTTGCGCGATATTCATGCCGCATTAGGTACGCCAGACTATTGGCGTTTACGTATCGGCATTGATCATCCTGGTGATAGAAATCAAGTCGTGAATTATGTACTTAAAGCGCCAACAAAAGATGAGCAAACAGCCATTGATGACAGTGTCTACGACAGTAGCAAAATAGTAGACCTACTGATTAAAGGTGAGTTTGAAGAAGCAATGTTAACGTTGCACACAAAAAAGCAACTGGAAACCAAACCAAAAGACAGACTGGAAAAGACATGAAGTGTGGAATTGTTGGATTACCCAACGTCGGTAAAAGTACCTTATTTAACGCCATTACCAAAGCCGGCATTGCTGCAGAAAACTACCCTTTTTGCACGATTGAGCCTAATGTTGGTATTGTCGAAGTACCTGACACCCGCATGCAGCCGATTATTGACCTTGTCACACCAGAAAATGTACAACCGGCTATTGTTGAATTTGTCGATATTGCTGGCTTAGTGGCAGGAGCATCAAAAGGTGAAGGTTTGGGCAACAAGTTTTTAGCCAATATTCGTGAAACAGATGCGATTGCCCACGTTGTGCGCTGCTTTGACGATAGTAATGTCGTTCACGTGGCAGGTAAAATTGATCCATTATCAGATATTGAAGTCATCAACACTGAACTCGCGCTAGCCGATATGGAAACGGTTGATAGAACGATCCAACGCGAAAACAAAAAAGCAAAATCTGGCGATAAAGAGGCTAAAGCACTCACCAGCCTATGTGAAAAAGTACAAGCTCACCTAGATAATGGCGCGCCCGTACGTACGTTAGACTTAGATGAAGACGAAACACAATTAATCAAACCGCTTTGCTTGATTACAGTAAAGCCTGTTATGTACCTAGCCAATGTGGATGAAGCTGGCTTTGAAAACAATCCTTACTTAGACAAAGTCGCCGATCTAGGCAAAACAGAAGGCGCACCCGTTGTTTGCATCTGTGCAAAAATTGAAGGTGAAATCTCAATGCTAGATGAGGAAGACAAACTACTTTTCTTAGAAGAGCTAGGCCAAAAAGAACCAGGTCTTAACCGCGTCATCCGCGCCACTTACGATTTATTAGGCCTGCAAACTTACTTTACCGCTGGCGTTAAAGAAGTGCGCGCATGGACAATTAAAAAAGGCTT